>JAGANE010000167.1 GCA_017624395.1 Clostridia bacterium | reverse complement strand
GTGATGGAGAGATCCTCGGTGCCGATCATAAAGTCAACGTGGATCATCGAGTCGTTGATGCCCTTTTCATAGCACTGTTGGGTGGTATATTGATCGTAATTTTTGATGACGTTGGTAAAGCCTCTGCCCATTGCGAGGTGGCAGGCGGCGTTTTCGTCAAAGAGGGTATTGTAGAACAGGATTCCCGAGTTGCGAATGGGGCTGTCGTAGGGAACCAGTGCAACCTCGCCAAGATAAGCGGCGCCCTCGTCCATTGAGATCATCTCCTTGAGCAGCTCCTCGTTTTTTTCGGCGTGAACCTCAACTGCCTTGCCGTTTTCAAAGCGGATCGAGAAATTGTCAATCACCTCACCGCGGTAGGAAAGCGGCTTGGAGGAGTAGACGATGCCGTCGGCAACGCCCTTTTTGGGGGAGATAAAGACCTCCTCGGACGGGATATTGGGGTTGTAGACGATGCCGCTGCCCTCGGCTGCCTCTGCACCGCCCATAAACAGAGCAGCCTCGATCATACCAACGCGAAAATCAGTGCCGTTTTGAGAGTGGAACTCCAGTGTTTCAATGCCGAGACCATTGAGATATTCACAGCGTGCGGCAAGATCGGCGTTGTGCGCGTTCCAAGCCGCTACGGGATCCTCGTCCACGCGAGAGGTGTACAAAATTGCCTCCCAAAGCTTTTCAATGGCACGGGAGCGCGTTTCGTTGGGGAATACCTTTTTTGCCCAAGCTGCACCCGGAACTGCGGCGATGCACCACTGATATTTGTTGTCCATTGCCTCGCGATAGGGCTTGATGATCTTGTATCTTGCCTGCGCTGCCTTGGACATCTTTGCCTGATTGACGCCCTTGAGACCGTCGGGATCGTCGGATTCCAGATAGATGCGTACGGGGAGTGTTTCGGAGTAGTGCTTGAGCTTTGCAACCTCCCAATCCTCCATTTTGGAGAGCGTGGTCAGGCTGCATTTTTTTTGCGTGACCTTGGTCAGAGGCTGATAGCTCCAATCCACCCAAACCTTACGCGCGCCGCAGGCATAGCATTCCTCGGCTACCATTTTGACAAATTCGGGTTGATCCAAGGAAGCCTGAATGACAACGTCCTGTCCCTTTTGAACCTTGCCGCCCATTGCGGCGATCAGATGTGCGTATTTTCTCAGTACTGTTTTTTTCATATTCGTTTGTTTCCTTTCGTAAGCGTCTTGGACGCAGAGCATAATTTTTAAGATAGATGACAAATGCCGTTGCGCAATCGGTATCCCTTTTCTCTCTCACAAACAATGAGCGGGCGGGGATCGATGCCTGCGGCAAGGCGGTTGATCTCGTGGATCGTTGCGATCAGCTGCTTTTCGGATGCTTGCTTTTGGGGAAAGCAAAGCGAGAGCAGATCGTCCGCGGAGGTGGGATGCGGGGCGCGGTAAGCGATGCAACGCAGAATGGCGTGTGCGGATTTGGAAATGCGCAGACGTTGCCCCATATAGCGGTTTTGCGTGGGATCGGCACCTACGGTGAGATGATAGAGTGTGATCGGATCGGTCTGCCAACCGCAGCTGCGGCAAAAGGTGAGAATGGATTGGATCGGCTCGCTGTCGGGGCGAATCAAGGAATCGGCAAGCATGCTTGTTTGTGCGTTTTCTGTAAGAAGGGCGGCAATGGGGAGCTTTTCGGTGTAGCTTTGGCGTAATTGTGCGCAAAGCCGCTCCCCAAGACCTATGGCGGAAACACAATCCAAAATCACGCCGCCAATATCCTTTTTGTCACAGTAAAATGCGGCGGTTTCATATGGGCAGACGTAGGTAAAGATCCCCTTTTCCAAAAGTGCTTGCAGTGTGGTGCGGTGCTTGTCGGCGTTTTCGGTAACCCAAAGAAGCACGGTCAGTTGCCCGCCTCGGTGGGTGTCACAAATACCATTTTTTGAATGGTGACGGGGTTTTGGGGAGAGGTGGGCATGGCATCGATTGATCCTGCCGCACGCTTAACGGGGGTGCCTGCAATGCCGTCCACGGTGTCCATGCCGTAAATGACGCTACCAAAGGCGGCGTAATTGCCGTCAAGATCGGTGTTGGTCTGGTGCATGATAAAAAACTGTGAGGACGCGGAATCGGGGGCGTTGGAGCGTGCCATAGAGATGACACCGCGCGTGTGCGAAAGATCGTTGTTGACACCGTTGCTTGAAAATTCACCCTTGATGGTCTGTGCCGAGCCACCCGAGCCGTTGCCATCGGGGTCACCGCCCTGGATCATAAAGCCCGAATAGACGCGATGGAAGGTCAAGCCGTCGTAAAAGCCGTTGCCCACCAGATCCTTAAAGTTTGCCACCGTAATGGGGGCAACGTCGGGACGTAGCTTTACAACGATGTCACCCGAGCAGAGATTGCCGTTTTTGTCGGTGTAGGTAACGAACATACGCACGTAGTCGGTGGCTTCCTCGGATGTGGTATAGCCTGCAAGCTCGCCCATTTCCATGCTGTTTGCCTTGCTTTTGTTGCCCAGTGCGATGGCAAGCGATACGGCGGCGATGAGCAGGATGGCGCCAAGCACGCCCAAAAGGATCTGCCACATCATGCGGTTTTGCCGTTTTTGCTTTTCTGCCTCTTGACGAAGTCTTTCCTCGCGATATTGACGACGCAATTCAGCGTCCTTTGCCTTTGAAGTTTTTCCCATTTTTCAGGTTTCCTTTCTCTTTTTTCAAATTTTCCTATATGATTGTATCAAAAAAGCCGCCGTTTGTCAAGATTTTCTTTGGATTTGAGAAATAATTTACAATCGCAACGGATAAAATAGAAATGGAAAGTGGGGCTTGAAGATTTTTTTGATGGGAGGCGAGGGCTTGGAGCGATCGGTTTGGGAAAAGCGAGCCGCGTTTTTGTTGACGCTGGCATTGGGCGGCGTGCTGATCTATCTTGCTCTGCGCTACGTCCTGCCCCTGTTGTTGCCCTTTTTGGCGGCTTGGCTGCTTTCCCTTGCCGTGCGTCCTCTTTCGTTGCGACTTGCAAAATATACGCGGATTCCGCAAAAGGCGCTTGCGGTGGGGCTGTTGGTGCTTTTGTTGGGCGGTACCGTGTTTTTGTTGGGACTTTCGGTGCGCAGGCTGCTTGGTGAATTGCAGGAGCTTTTGGAGCGGATGCTTTCAGAGGGCGGCGAGCTTTCGGAGCTGGCAATGGCAAAGACCGACTATTTTGAGCTTTTGACCTCAAGGATTTCCTTTTTGGGGCGTTTGGGAACGGACGAGCGCTTTGCCTCCTTTCGCACGGGCTTTAATGAAATGGCGGAAAAGCTTGTGGGGGAGCTTTTGGGCGCATTGACGGCGGGGATCCCCAATTTTGTAGGCAAGGTGGTATCGGCATTCCCCACGGTGCTGTTTTGTTCGGTGATTACGGTGATCGCGGGCTTTTATTTTTGCTTGGATGGGGGAGGGATCGGACACGCCGCCCTGATCTATCTTCCGCAGGCGGTGCGTGCCCGTATCCCTTTGTGGAGGGAGCGGATCCGTCGGCTTTCTTGGCGGTATCTGCGCGCCTATCTGCTTTTGACGCTTTTGACCTTTTCGGCTCTGTTTTTTGGTTTTTGTATTTTGGGTGTCGATTACGCTTTTTTGCTGGCGGCGTTGGTTGCTTTGGTGGATCTGCTTCCCGTGCTTGGCGTGGGGACCGTATTGATTCCATGGGCTTGCGTGCTTTTTTTACAGCATCACTTTTTCTTTGGCTTGGGGCTCTTGATCCTATACCTTGCGGTGACGCTGCTGAGGCAGATCGTTGAGCCGCGTCTGGTTGGAAAAAGTCTTGGTCTGCATCCGCTTGTCGCGCTGCTTGCAACCTACGCGGGCTGGCGCCTTTTGGGGCTTTGGGGAATGCTGATCGGTCCGTTTTTGGCACTTGCGGCAAAGTCTCTTTTGGCGCAAACGCAAAAATAGAGAGTGCATTGTTCGTTTCGCGCCCGTCTCTTAGTGTGCCTTTTGTAAAATCTGTGTCTTTTTTATGAAAATGGGAAAAAGATTGTAAATTAGTTGCAAAAGTAAACGAAATGTGGTATAATAGTAGCGTTCCGTATGCGGACGGTAAAATGGGTTTTGCCGATGCCGCACAATGCGCAGAAACAAAAGGAAGTAGTTGAAAAAATGAGTTTAAAAGCCACTTGGATTTATTATCGGGATTTGCGCCCGTCAAATATTGGCTCGGTAAAATACCGACATCTGCTGCTGCTCCTGTTTTGGCCCATTTTCGGCTTGGTCTTTATGACGCTGGAGCATGGCGTGCCGATCCTTTGGGAATGGATCACGGGAAAAGCGTTGATCTACCAAGAGGTGGTATCGGTGCTGGATGCTTACATACCCTTTTGCGAATGGTTTGCCATTCCGTATTATTTTTGGTTTGTATTTCTTGTGGGCATGGTGATCTACGGCGTGCTGTTTGATTTTCGGGCGTTGCGCCACTATATGTGGTTTGTCATTCTGACTTATACCGCCACCGCAATCATCTACCTTATCTGGCCCAATATGCAGGCACTCCGTCCCGTGGACTTTCCGCGAGATAATCTGTTGACGGATATTGTCAAGGGGCTGTATGACTTTGATACCAATACCAACGTCTGTCCCTCTATTCACGTCTTAGGCTCTCTCGGTGTTTGCTTTGCGGGATTGCACAGCCGCACGCTGAAGGGGTGGGGCTGGAAAAGCTTTTTTGTCATCTCCACCGTGCTGATCACGGCATCCACCGTCTTTTTAAAGCAACACTCGATCCTTGACGTTTTTGCGGCGTTGCTGTTGGGGGCAATCTGCTATCCGTTGGTCCTCTTTGTGATCTGCCGCAGGGAGGACGAGCATGGCTTGCCGTTCACACCTGCCGATCTCCCCGCAAAGGAGCTGACGTGATGCCGTTTCTTTACAGCATGCTTTACGTGATCGCCATTGGTATCGCCTCCCACTTTATCGGAGAAGCCCTGCCGAGGCGCTTTCGTTATGACCGTTTTCCGTATCGCGCATGGAAATGGGAGCGAGAGGGAAGGATCTACGACAAGCTCCGCATTCGCGCATGGAAGGACCGTGTCCCCGATATGAGCCGCATTTGTGGGGATATGGTACCCAAGCGATTGGGGAGATGTCCGACCTCCGAGGAGGTCTACCGCCTGGTACAGGAGACCTGCGTTGCCGAGATCGTACACGTTGGTCTTTGTCTGTGTGCGCCCGTGATCTGGCTGTTTTGGCAGAGCTGGATCGGTGTGGTATTGAGCGCGATTTTTGTAATATGCAATCTTCCATTTATGATGATACAGCGTTATAACCGCCCCACCCTGGTTTCATTGGCAAAACGCCTTGCGGCAAGAGAGGAGCGGAGAGGACAAAGAGTGGCAGAGAAGTAAGCGAGCCGCTTGACAGAAAGGAGACTACGATCGTTGAAGGTGCTGATCCTGTCGGCAAATACGGGTGGCGGACATAATTCGACCGCACGCGCGCTTGCCGATCAATTGGTCAAACAAAATATCGAATATGAAATTGCCGATACGTTGGCGTTTATTTCGGAAAAGGTATCGGATTTTATCAGCTGGGGACACTCCTACGTTTACCGCAAGCTGCCCAAGCTGTTTGGCGTTGGTTATCGCTTTGAGGAAAAGCATCCGCCGCGCTTTATCTACGAGCAATGTGCGCGCGGTGCTGAGGCTCTTTACGCCGAGCTGACCGAAAAAAAGTTTGATGCGGTGCTTTGCGTACACGTTTTTTCGGGCATGATGATGACCGAGGTGCGTGAGCGGCTTTCCTGCAAGATCCCCTTTTACTTTATTGCCACCGACTACACCTGCAGTCCCGGCGTTTTGGAGATCAAAGCAAACGGGTATTTAATCCCACACAGAATGCTGCTGGGGGAGTTTGTACGCAATGCACTGATCCCTGCCGACAGAATGTTTGCTACGGGCATTCCCATCGGTGAGGTGTTTTACGAGCGTGAGGAGAAGGCAGAGGCGCGTGCGGCGCTGGAGCTTCCCGTAGAGGGAAGGATCGTTTTGCTCGGCTGTGGCAGTATGGGCGCGGGACGGTTAGAAAAATCGGCAATGATGCTGTCAAAGCATTTGCCGCAGGATACCACGCTTGTGGTGCTTTGCGGAAAAAATGAAAAGGTATATGCCGAGCTTTTGCCGTATGCGTCGGAGCGGTTGCGTGTGCTTGGATTTACCGAGCACGTGTCCACCTATATGTCCGCCGCCGATCTTTACATTACCAAGCCCGGGGGCTTGACAACCAGCGAGGCGATTGCAAAGCGCCTGCCCATGGTCTTTATCAATGCCGTTCCGGGGTGTGAAACTCGCAATTTTGATTTTTTGATCTCTCGCGGCGTTGCTGTGGGGGCAAAAAAATGGAAGCAAGTGGCAGTTCTGGTGCAAAAGTCAATGCGCGATCCGTCACTTTTGGAAAAGCAGATCGAAGCAATGAAGCTGTTTACCGTGCATAATGCCGCCGAGCAGATCTGCCGTATGATGGTCCATGATCTGAACCAATAAAATGTGATCAATTACAACAAAAAACAAAAGGGAAGCTTGGATCTGTCAAAAATCCAAGATTCCCTTTGTTGTTTGATTGCGTATTGATTTGATTACATTCCAAGCACTGCCGCGCCGATGATGCCTGCGTCGTTGCGCAGCTGTGCAATGCGGATGTCGGTCATGGGAACAAGTCCTGTGCCGTATTGCTGCTCACGGACCAGCGGAACCACAAGATCCAAGAGGTATTTTCCCTCGTTGGAGATACCGCCGCCAATCGACAGCACCTCGGGCTGGAAGATGTTGATCATGCTTGCAAGACCGCTTGCAAGATATTTGACGTATGTATTTACGACCTCGGTAGCTGCCGCATCCCCTGCACGCATACCGTCAAATGCGGTGCGACCGTTGACCTTGCCCTTTTTGGCAACTAGCTCGGTCATCACCGTGGCACGTCCCTGCGCTTCGCATTCGGCAAGCTTTTCCTTGGTCATGTTGATCAGTCCCGTTGCCGAGGAATATGCCTCCCAGCAGCCCTTACGGCCGCAGGAGCAGGGGCGTCCGTCTACCTCGATCACGATGTGACCAAGCTCACCTGCCGCGGAGTTGAAGCCCTTAAAGACCTTGCCGCCGTCGATGATACCGCCGCCGACACCCGTGCCGAGCGTGATCATCACCGAGGATTTGCTGCCCTTTGCCGCACCTGCGATCGCCTCGCCCCAAGCAGCGGCGTTGGCGTCGTTTTCAATGTGCATTTCTGCGATATTGAGCTGAGAATGGAGCAGGGGAAGAATGGGGAAGTTGCGGAAGCCGAGGTTGTTTGCATAGATCACACAGCCGGTTTCGTCGTCCACAATGCCGGGAGCGGCAATGCCCAAAGAGGCAACGTCAGCCTCGGTCAAGCCTTTTTCCGAGAGCAGCTTTTTGCAGAGAGCTGCCATGTCGGCAACAATCTCCTCACCGCATCTTTCGGTCAGCGTGGGGGTGCTGCCCTGCGCAACGATCTCAAAATTTTCATTTACGATTCCGACGGCAATATTGGTGCCGCCAAGGTCAATGCCAATACGGTACATGGTATGTAGATCCTTTCTTTTTTGGAAATCTTTCATAAGATAATAATATTATAAAATATTTTTCTGCATTCGTCAAGAGGATAATCAAAAAATTATTGTAAAAGCAGAGCCTTTATTTCTTTGGGTGAGGCGCAAAGATACTTTGCCCCCGCGTCGGTCAATTCGGTTTGATCGCCAAAGCCCCAAAGGACGCCCGCGCAGTCGATGCCGTAGCGAGCCGCTCCAAGCACGTCGTGGTATCTGTCACCGATCATCAAAATGCTTGAGGGATCGGTCAAGGCAAGCTGGGAGAGTGCATAGGAGATGACCTCGTGCTTTTCTCCGCGCGTGCCGTCCAGCTCGGGACCGCTGACCAACGTAAAATAGCGGTCAAGACCAAAATGAGCAAGAATGCGGTTGGCAAAGATATGCGGTTTGGATGTGGCAAGCACACAGATCACACCCGCATCGTTCAGCTCGCGCAAAAGCGTGGGGATCCCCTCGTACACCTCGCACTCCAGCATTCCCGAGGCGCGGTAATTCTCGCGGTAATATTCCACGGCTTTTTTGCTGTCGGTCTCGTTCATTCCAAAATAGTGCGAAAAGCCCCACGTCAGTGCAGGACCGATAAAGCCGAGCAGTTCCTCGGCGGGCGGTGGCTCTATTCCCATCTTTTTCAGGGCGTACTGTACCGAGTGGGTAATGCCGGGGGCGGAGTTGGTGATGGTACCGTCCAGATCAAAAAAAGCATGCGTGTAGCGCATTTTCGTCCTCTCTTTCATAAAAAACTTATTTTTTAAAGAAAAATCCCTTGCAAGCATGCGCATATTATGGTATACTTATTATACACGATAAAAACGAAAAATGCAACCGAAAAAGGAAATTTTTACGATGGATATGAATTTTACCATTCCGGTCAACGAAGCCTTTGAGGCGTCGGCAGCAGATCCTACCTGCGGCTGTCCTCTTTGCGCGCTGTATCGAAAGCTGGAGGAAAACGAGCTGGAGCTGATCCTCGGTGCCTCCATGATGGAGCCGGATATTCGCATTCGCACCAACGAGCAGGGCTTTTGCCGCACGCACTACGACATGATGTTTGTGCGCAAAAACCGTCTTGGTATGGCATTGACGCTGGAAAGCCACCTTGCCGATCTGAGAAAGGAGATCAAGGACGGCGGTATTGGCGGCGGTCAGGGCAATAAGCCCATCAAGCGCATTGAAGCTCTTGAAAAAAGCTGTTACGTCTGTGCGCGTATCGAAAACAACTTTGAGCATATGGTGGATACCACCGTGTATCTGTGGCAGACCGACGAGGACTTTGCTCCCAAGCTCAAGGCACAGCCCTACTTCTGCCTACCGCATTACCGCAAGCTGCTTTGGTACGGGCAAAGAAGGCTTGGAAAAAAGAAGCAGCC
>JAGANE010000166.1 GCA_017624395.1 Clostridia bacterium | reverse complement strand
TTTGCCTGCGCTGTGGAGATGATCCACACCTATTCGCTGATCCATGACGATCTGCCGTGCATGGACGATGACGAGATGCGCCGCGGAAAGCCGACCAATCACAAGGTGTTTGGTGAAAGCACCGCGCTTTTGGCAGGAGATGCGCTCCTGACGGGGGCATTTGAGGCGGCGGCGTCCAATACCGAGGTGGGAGCCGAGACCTCTGCCAAGGCAGTGGCGTATCTTGCAAGCTGTGCGGGGCGCTACGGTATGGTTGGCGGACAGATCATGGATCTGGAGGGCGAGAAAAAAACGCTTACGTTGGATGAGCTGATCAAGCTGCATTCTCTCAAAACGGGTGCCCTGATCAGTGCCGCGGCGGTTTTGGGAGCCTTGGCGGCGGGCGTTTCTCTCGGTGATGCGTGTATGAAGGACGTGGTCACCTATGCAGAAAATATCGGTCTTGCATTTCAGATCGTTGACGATATTCTGGATTGCACGGGCGATGCCGCGTCGCTTGGAAAGAACGTGGGAATGGATGCAGAGCGCCAAAAGAATACCTTTACGTCCTTTTTCAGCGTTGAAGAAGCACAGTTTTATGCAGACCGCTTGACAACGGAGGCGGTGGCGGCAATTCGAAAATATCCGAATTCCGAGGCGCTTTGTGCGATTGCCGAGTGGCTTTCCAAAAGAAAGAAATAATGAGAGCAGACGTATATCTGACCGAGCAAGGGTATGCCCCCAGCCGTCAGCGGGCGAGAACGCTGATCGAGGGGGGACGGGTAACGGTGGACGGTGTAACGCTTACCAAGCCTGCACAAAGCATTGGTGAGGGAGCGCACGAGGTCACGGTTTTGGATGACCTGCCCTACGTCGGTAGGGGAGGGCTGAAGCTGGAGGCTGCGCTGGATGCCTTTGCGATCAAAGCCTCTGGCTTGACCGCCTTGGATATCGGTGCCTCAACGGGAGGCTTTACCGATTGCCTTTTGCAACGCGGGGCGGCACACGTATATGCCGTGGATTCGGGCAGCGGTCAGCTTGCCAAACGGCTCCTGGAGGATCCTCGCGTGACCTCTATGGAGCGCACCAACGCACGGACACTGACGTCTGCACAGATCGGCGGCACCTACGTGGATCTGATCGTGATGGACGTTTCGTTTATTTCGGCAACCTATATCCTGCCGCAATTTCCCGATCTGCTTACCTTGGGTGGGCGTGCCGTTTGTCTGATCAAGCCGCAGTTTGAGGTTGGTCGCAGTATGCTGGGAAAGGGTGGCGTGGTCAAGGATCCCAAGGCACACCGATATGCGATCGACCGCGTGCTTTCCTGCGCAAGATCTGTGGGCTTGACCCCCACGGGGCTGATTGCCTCTCCCGTGACGGGGGGCGACGGAAACCGCGAGTTTTTGGTCTGTCTTGTCAAGGATGAGACAGCCGAGGACAAGCTTTCCGAGCAGATGGTGACGTCTGTTATCCGCAACCGTTGACCCAAATGCCATCGGGCGTCCGTTTTTCAGGACGTCGTCACTGTAAATAAGGAGACCGAATATGCTGAAGATTGCATTATTGACAAATTTTAATATCAATGAAAAGGCAAACGCCGCCATGGCAGTCGCTAATCGACTTCTGAGAGAGGATTGCAAGATCCTGATTGCGGCGTTCAACAAAGAAAAACTCGTGCGGATGCATAAGAGCCGTGAGGAGTTTTGCTATCTGCCGATTGACAGCGTTTACAACGAGGCGGATCTTTTGATCGTGCTGGGAGGAGACGGAACGATTCTTGAGGCAGGTCGCCGTGCCGCGCAAAGAGATATTCCCATTCTTGGGATCAATCTTGGCAGACTCGGATATATGGCGGAATTAGAGCTGAGCGAATTGGAAATGCTTGGTCGCCTTTTTACGGGGGAATACACGCTGGAGGAGCGGTCGATGCTGCGTGTGGAGCTATTGAATGCGGCGGGCGAGATGAAATCCTTTTGTCACGCCCTCAATGATGCCGTCATTTCCAACGGCTCGGTACCGCGCATGATTGATTTGGAGCTTTCCGAAAACGGTACCGTGGTTACCAACTACCGTGCCGACGGCTTGATCATCGCAACTCCCACAGGCTCAACGGCTTATTCAATGTCGGCTGGCGGTGCGGTGGTTGATCCCGCAGTTCCTTGTTTCTGTGTCACGCCCATTTGCCCACATTCCTTTGGTGCACGTCCCCTGATCTTTTCGGATAGTACCGTGCTGGAGGTTCGCAATGTTTGTGCGAGGGAAAAGATGCTTTACCTAACGGTGGACGGCCGTAT
>JAGANE010000165.1 GCA_017624395.1 Clostridia bacterium | reverse complement strand
GCCCGTGTCATTCTGAGCGTAGTCGAACTTTCGTGCTTGCACGAAAGCGCGCGGCGTAGCCGAAGCGGAATCTCGGGCGGTCTCCGCTCAAGATGACACGCGGGGAGATTGGTCAAGTTTTAGTTGTTACAAGGTACTACCTTGACATTTTTATTCCATTGTAGGGAGCGACATCCTCTGACGCTCCGATTTGACGTCCTCGATGCTCCGTTTATGCGGCAAGACTGTGGGAGAAAAGTTGTTTTCCGTTTTTTCACCTCATCCGTCAGCCGACAAGCGGCTGACACCATCCCCTCAGGGGAAGGCTTAAGTAACCATTGCCACGGCAAGACAAACTTTTTCGGGAGAGGTGGCAGGGTTCGTGGCCCCTGCCGCCTACCGACAGTATCTATGCGGCTACGAATGAATTTTATCTAACCACAATAAAAAATCAGTGAAAGTTCTTGGAGGTGTCGAATGTGGCTTGCCACATTTAACTTCCTTTCAAGAAGGTTCTGACAAAAAACGACAGTATCTATGCGGTTACGAATGAATTTTATCTAACCACAATAATAAAAAATGCAGTGAAAGTTCTTGAAGGGGTTTGGGGAAACTTTTTCAAAAGTTTCCCCAAGAAAAACCTCATCTTTTTACGCTTTGGTTGGATGGCAAAGGAAGGCGGCGGCGCCGATGGATTGGAGGGCATTGACGGCGAGGGCGCCCGATTGGGAATCGGGGAAGATCCCGAACACCGAGGGGCCACTGCCGCTCATCATACTGCAGAGCGCACCGTGACGAGACATAACGTCCTTGATTTCACCCACATGCGGACGAAGCGCGGGAACGATCTCCTCAAAAATGTTAAAAAAGCAGGACGTATGCTCCAAAAGCGTGTTTTCCCGCATGGCGCGACGAAGCAGCGCGGGACGCTCGTCGGGAGCCTTTGGGGCTGCAAAATTGCCGTGCAGCTCGTCCAATTTTCCGTATCCCCACGGCGTGGAGATCCCCTCCCCCATGCAAGCCACAACCAGATGACACTGCGGCATGGGATCGATCGGCTCCAAAATTTCTCCAATTCCCGTGACCAGCGCACCGCCGCCCACAATGCAAAACGGAATGTCGGCACCAAGCTTGGCACCCAGCGCGCAAAGCTCGTCGGTGGAAAGACGGTTGCCGCAAAGACGGTTCATCGCGCGAAGCACCGCAGCAGCGTCCGAGCTTCCGCCCGCAAGACCTGCCGCCATGGGAATATGCTTTTCCACCGTGATGGTCACTTCCCCGCTCTGTCCAATGGCACCCAGATACAGCTCCGCCGCACGCCAAGCAAGATTGCGGCAATCGGTGGGCATGGAATCGTTGCCCGATGCGTAAAGTCGGATCGAAAGCTGAGGTGCGGGGCGGTAATCAACGCCGATCACGTCACAAAGAGAGACGGTCTGCATAATGCTGACGATGTTGTGATAGCCGTTTTCACGGCGTCCGACCACGTCAAGAAAAAGATTGATCTTTGCGTTTGCGCGTTCTGTATGCATAAAAATTCTCCAATTCGACTGTTTTTCCCCTTTATTGTATCACACTTTTGATTGATTTGCAAGAATTGTCCGAAAAGAATTTAAAATTTCTGTGACGGCTATTGACGAAATGAAAAAAATATTATAAAATATAATATAAAGAGGTATGCGCGCATGCGCATTGCGTTTGGGAGGAAAGACATGGAAGAAAAAAGCAAGGGTAAAAAAATCGCCGTCATCAGTGTCGCGGTCTCTGCGGTGCTTCTTTTGGCGATCGTACTGATCGGCGCGTTAGATCAGATCAACGGGTGGCTTTTGGGCGTTTTGCGCCTGCTCCGTCCCGTGCTGATCGGACTTGCTGTTTCCTATCTTTGCAATCCATACTTCCGCTTCTTTGAGCGCAAGGTCTTTTTCAAGCTCCGTCCCCCGTCCCTGCGCCGCACGCTGTCGCTGATCTGCACCTATCTTTTGGTGCTGCTGATCATTGCACTGATCCTTCTTTTGATCATTCCTCAGCTTTTGGAAAGCATTGCACAATTTGCCTCCAATTACGACGCTTACCTTGCTTCCGCCATTCGTCAGGTCAACAAAACCATCACGGCGATCAACGATTTGGCAAGCCGCGCCACGGGAAATGATACACCGCTTTTGGAGCTTTTGGAAATAGGCAATCTGCGCCAAAAGGTTTCGGCACTGTTTGGCACCGAGGGCAAGAGCCTGATGGAGTATCTTACCTCGATTGACATCAAGCCCATCACCGCCATGATCAGCGAATTTTTTGACGTGCTTGCCGATTCCCTATTCGGATTTTTCATCTCGCTTTATCTGCTTTCCACCAAGGAAAAACGCTATGCACAGATCATGAAGCTCCGTCGCGCACTGTTTAATGATAAAGCCAATGCACATATCACACGCTTTTGTACCATTGCCGACCGCTCCTTTGGTGGATTTTTGGAGGGCAAGCTGCTTGATTCGCTGATCATCGGCGTGCTTGCTTACGTGGCTTTGAGCATTTTTGGAATTCCCTATGCCCTCTTGCTTTCCACCTTTATCGGCATCACCAATATCGTCCCGATCATCGGTCCGATCATCGGCGCGATCCCCTCGGCATTGATCCTGCTGTTGTCCGCTCCCGAAAAGGTGATCCCCTTTATCGTCATCGTCATTGTCCTGCAGCAGCTGGACGGCAACGTGATCGGACCCAAGATCCTTGGAAACAACACGGGCGTCAGCTCGCTGTGCGTCATGATCGCCATCACCATGATGGGATCCCTGTGGGGCTTTGTGGGAATGCTGCTTGGCGTGCCGCTGTTTGCAACGCTGTTGGAGCTGACCGACGAATACGTGGTGGCGCGCCTGCAAAAAAAGGGCTTGCCGTCGGGCGTGGAGAACTATTATTCCAACGACGCCTTGGTCGATCCCTCGCGCAACGCCCACCTCACCACCGACAAAGCGGTGCAAAAGCTGGAACGACGTGCTCTGCGCATCTCGCGAAAGCAGGAGAACGGCGAGAAGCCGACAAGACTTGAAAAGCTGACACTTGATTTTTATTCGTTTTTGCGTAGCAAGCGCCTGATTGCCGAAATGACCGACGAGGAGCAAACACGCTACTCTGCCGAGGAGGCACGCAAGCTCGCTTTGCGGCAGGCAGAGGAATATCTGCAAAAAAGACGTACCGAGCAAGAGCTTTCCGCCGACGATGTGCAATCAAAAACGGGAAAGGAGAACGCATGATGGAACAATCCAAGGAATCCAAGCCAAAAAAGCGGTGGCTGATTGCCGTTGCTATCTATCTGGGTGTGTTTGCCATAGTCCTTCTCATTTCCAACCTGACCTCGTTTCACGAGTGGTTCGGCGCGCTTTTGATGCTCTTTCGTCCCGTCCTTATCGGACTTGCGCTTGCCTACCTGCTCAATCCCTTTTTCCGCCTTTACGAGCGCAGGCTTCTTTATAAGATCCACCCGCACGGTCTGCGCCGCGCCCTGTCGCTTCTCTTGACCTACCTGACGCTGGTACTGATTTTTGCACTTCTTTTGTTGCTCATCGTGCCGCAGCTGGTCTCCAGCATCACGCAATTCATCAACGATTTCAATACGCGCATCGATGCAACCATCGTGGACGTCAACGACATCATTCACTCGCTCAACGAGCATCTGCCCAAAAATGAGCAAGGTATGGGGCTGATCCCACCCATCCGTCCCGAAGCCGTCAAGCAGGGCTTTTCCAATCTGCTCAACACCCTGCACCTCAATGCCGAGATGCTTACCAAGCTGGTCAATCTGGAAACCATCGGCTCGCTCGTTTCGATCGCGGGCAACGTCATCTTGCTGATCGCAGATCTCATTTTTGCCGTCTTTATTTCGCTGTATTTCCTCAACACCAAGGAAAAGCGCTACGCGCAGATCATGCGCCTGCGCCGTGCCATATTCAATGATGCCGTCAACGAGCGCATCACCAAGATCTGCACCACAGCGGATCGCTCCTTTGGAGGATATTTGCGCGGAATGCTCTTGGATTCGGCATTGGTGGGCTGTGTGGTCTACGTCATCATCGCCATCATCGGCATTCCCTATGCCCCCCTGATCGCGGTGCTGGTCGGCATTACCAATATCATTCCCGTGGTTGGTCCCTTTATCGGCGCCATACCGTCGGCAACCATCATTCTGCTCGTCGCGCCCGAAAAGGTCATTCCCTTTGTCCTCTGCATTCTGGTGGTGCAGCAGCTGGACGGAAACATTATGGCGCCCAGAGTGTTGGGTGAAAATACAGGCGTCAGCTCGCTTTGCGTCATCATTGCCATTACCACCATGGGAACCCTTTGGGGACTTGTTGGCATGGTGCTTGGCGTTCCGCTCTTTGCCACCGTGCTGGAGCTGACAAGTGAGTGGCTGGATAAGCGACTGCGCGAAAAGGGGCTGCCCACCGACACCGATCTTTATCTTTCCACCGAGGTCACGTAAGCCACCGCCGCCAATACAGCCGCAGAAAAACGGAAGCGCAAATCCACGCGGCGCAAAAGAGCCTCGGTCTCAAGCGGCAGCGGTGACCTCACCGCACACGAGCGCAAGCTCCTTGATACCTTCCAACGACTGACCGAGACTACACAACATGATTAACATGAAAGCATCACAATCGTGGTGTGCTTTGCATACGGAGCGTGGGGACGAGGTTTTTCGTGGGAACCTTTTTGAAAAAAGGTTCCCACACCCTCCCAAAACTTTCATTGCATTTTTTATTGTGGTTAGATAAGTTTTATCGACAAACGGTGAATACTCGCGGTAGCAGTCAGGGACCACAACCCTGCCTGCTCTCCCGTAAAAGTTACTCTTGCCGTGACAAATAGTACCTACACGGCTACGAATGAACTTTCCCTGACCACAATAAAAAAATTCAGTAAAAGTTTTGAAGGGGTTTGGGGGAAGCGGCTTTGCCGCTTCTAACACGGCGTTTACGACGTGTTTTTTTTACTCAAAAGTTTCCCCAAGAAAACCGCGTCCCCGCGTCCCTAATAAAAATTACAAACAATTGCATATACAAGGAGAAAAGAACATGGAAAACACGTTTAAAAAGGGTGGGATCTCGGTACAGACCGAGCATATTTTCCCCGTCATCAAAAAATGGCTTTATTCCGAAAAGGACATATTTTTGCGCGAGATCGTCTCCAACGCCTCCGACGCGGTCACAAAGCTGCGCAGGCTGTCCTCGCTTGGACAATATGACGGCGGTGACGAGACCTACCGCATTGACGTCACGCTGGACAAGATCGCAAAAACGCTGACCGTTTCCGACAACGGCATCGGCATGACTGCAGAGGAGCTTGACCGTTACCTTTGCCAGATCGCTCTTTCGGGCGCGTTGGAATTCGTTGAAAAATATGAGGGTGACAACCAAAGCAACGGCATCATCGGTCACTTTGGTCTCGGCTTTTATTCCTCGTTTATGATCAGCGACACGGTGGAGGTCATTACAAAATCCTACACCGACACTCCCGCCGTGCATTGGACCTGCAACGCCGACGGCAACTATGAGACCGCAAATGGCACACGCGACGGTCACGGCACCACCGTGATCATGCACGTTTCCGACGAGGAAAGCGCCTATCTTGAAAAATACAAGATTGAGGAAATCCTTGAAAAATACTGCGCCTTTATGCCCGTGGAGATCTATTTTACCGCCGAAGACGACGAGGAAAAGAAGGACGATAAAAAGGACGAAACGCCCGAGGCTCCCAAGCCCGTCAACGACACCACGCCGCTCTGGCTCAAAAACCCCTCGGACTGCACGCCCGAGGAATACAAGGAGTTTTACCGCAAGGTCTTTCACGATTGGCGCGAGCCGCTGTTCTGGATCCACGTCAACGCTGATTATCCGCTCAACTTCCGTGGGATCCTCTATTTCCCCAAGATCACAAACGAGTATGAGTCGATCGAGGGACAGGTCAAGCTTTATTATAATCAGGTGTTTGTTGCCGACAATATCAAGGAGGTCATTCCCGAATACCTGCTTATGCTCAAGGGCGTGTTGGATTGCCCCGAGCTGCCCTTGAACGTCTCGCGCAGCTACCTGCAAAACAACACCTACGTTTCCAAGGTCTCGGCGCACATCGTCAAAAAGGTTGCCGACAAGCTCTGCAGCCTCTGCAACACCGCGTGAGAGGAATACGAAAAGGTTTGGAACGACATTCGCACCTTTGTGGAATACGCTTGTATGCGTGACCGCAAATTCTATGACCGCGTCAAGGATTCCCTGCTGTTGGAGCTGACCGACGGGACGTTTGTCACCACGGCGGACTATTTGGAAACGGCAAAGGAAAAGCACGAAAACACCGTTTATTACACCTCCGACAAGGCGGCGCAGGCGCAGTATATCTCCATGTTTGCCGCTGAGGGCTTGCAGATCTCCGTTTTTGAAAAGCCGCTGGACACGCAGTTCCTCTCCATGATCGAGAGCTACGGCGAGGGCGTCAAGTACGTCCGCATTGATGCCGACGTGGCAGGCGCGCTCAAGAGCGATGCGGCGGTTGCCGAGGACAAAACGCTTGCCGATCTGTTTATCAAGGTATCGGGCAATGAAAAGCTGAAGGTCAACTTCTCCGCGCTCAAGGACGAAAGCGTCCCCGTGCTGCTCACCATCTCCGAGGAATCGCGCCGCATGGAGGAAATGATGAAAATGTATTCGATGAGCGGCATGAACATGGGCATGGGTGCATTCCCCACCGAAGCCACACTCACCGTCAACACCGCCTCTCCCCTCATTGCCAAGCTTGGCGTGATGGAGGGTGAAAAGCAGGAAAAGACCGCCGCTTATCTCTACGGTCTTGCGCTGCTCTCTCAACGTAAGCTGACCGCCGACGAGCTGAAAAAGCTGCTTGCCGACGGATATGCGCTCCTTGATCTGATCTGAACATGGACGAGCTTCGTTCCTATTCTCCCGAGGACGTCATTGCCGCCAATCTGCGTGAGACCGCTCTGCAAATGAGCATGGTCACCGAGCAGGAAATGGCACATCTGCGCGAGCAGGCAGTGGAGATCGTAACCGGGGTTGAGCATTCGCAGGATCTCCTTGCCGCGCTCCCCGACCACCGTCCGCCGCGCTTTGTCCCCTCCCCTCTGCCGCAAAACGCCCAAATGCTGGAGCGGCACCGCCGTCTTTCGTCGGTGTGGCGGAGCGTACTGCTCTGCACCGAGCTGCGCTGCCTTTTGGAACGCGAGGGAGAGTTGATCTTTGACCGTTTTTTTGCCGAGCAGGAGGAGACCGAGCAAGCCGCGCAGGGACGCGTGGTCTATCAGCGCAACAGCTATGCCGATACTGCCTTTTTGCGCTTTGCCAAGCTGCTTGGAAAAGATCCGCGCGCCGTCTATACGGGAGGCTTTACGGGTGTTTGTGAAGAAGTCTACAACGGCACCTGCGAATACTGTATTCTGCCCATTGAGAACTCCGCCGAGGGGCCCTTGAACAGCTTTACACGTCTGATCGACCGCTATGACCTCAAAATTGCCGCCACCTGCGACGTTCCCACCACCGACGGCAGCCGCATCACGCGCTTTGCCCTCTTGCGGCGCACCCTGACGCTGCCACCCTCACTTGGCGCACGCGATCTCTTTTTTGAATTCATCGCTCCCTTGGAGGGAGAACCGAGCATCACCGACCTGCTGTCCGCCGCGCAATGCTGTGGTCTCCGCCTCTCGCGCTTGGATACCCGCGCCCCCTCGCAGGAGGAGCTTTCCCTCCCCACCGAGCGCGTCGTCCTCCGCACCGATCAGGGTGACCTCGCCGCCTTCCTCCTCTACCTTGCTATGGAGCTTCCTCAATATACCCCCGTCGGCATCTATCCCCATTTGACAGAGAATCAATAATGCGACGCGCGGGAGCGGGGGACGCGTTTTTGTGGGGAAGCCTGACGGCACGATTGCCAAGGCAATCTCACGGTGACACGAGCCTGCGAGTGACGGATGAGGTGAAATAATCTTTCACTTGCCGCTTGCGACATACTACTCTTTTTTTACGGACGACCGATGGTCGCCCCTACTACCTTGTAACAACTAAAACTTGACCAATCACCCCCGCGTGTCATC
>JAGANE010000164.1 GCA_017624395.1 Clostridia bacterium | reverse complement strand
GCAAAGTCAAAATCCTCGTCAAGTCTTTTTTCGGTGCGTGAGGCGTTCAGATAAGCCTCCTCCAACGCAAGTCCGGGCAGAATACTTTGGATCCGCAGGTGATCCTCCTCGCAAACCATCACGGCAATGCCGCTTTGCTCCTGCAAAAAGAGGGCATGCGGGGCTTCCTTGGTGGCAAATTCGGGGCTGACGTAGTGACGCTCCACGTAGGAGGTTGCCATAATGGGGGACAGATCGGAGAAATGAATTTTGCGAAAGCCAGATGCCTCCAGAGGAACAGAGACCTTTTCAATGATCTCATTTGCTCCTTCCACGTCGAGACGGGTGGCAAAATGGTATCCGTTGATGTTTCTTGCCAAACGTACTCTTGTGCTGATCACTGTGTCACAAAGGCTTCCCGTTGTATTATACCATGCCATCTTATTCATCCTCCTTTTCACTTTCGTTTTGCAATCTGCGCACCTCGTCACGAAGCGTGGCGGCGCGCTCGTAATCTTCCTTTTGTACAGCGTCCTGCAATTCCTTTTTCAAACGCTTCAGCTCCTCGGCTCTTGCTTGCTTGGCACGATGACGAGCGGGAACGCTTCCCGTATGCACAGTGGTGCCGTGTACCGAGCGGATCATGCGGGAAAGCTCGTCCCGAAAGGTCTCATAACACGCGGGACAGCCAACCTTTCCCGTTTCGGCAATGTCGGAATAGCTACACCCACAGCCCTCGCATTTTTTTGCCGTGGAAAGAGACTTGGCAGTGGGGATTCCGAAAAATCCGCCAAAAAGATCGTTATGAAGGGCAGAGAAGGGGTCTGCAAAGCTGCCGATCATCGAGGTGATGTCCTGAAGATTGCCTTTTTCACGAAGCTTTGCGGCACAATCACCGCAAAGAGAGTATGCACGCGTTTTTCCGTTGATATTTTCGTTGTAAAAAACGGTGGCGGTTCTTTTTTTACATTTTTCACACAACATAAAATCATTCCTTTCTGATTCGCTCTTGATTCGACCGAGCGATGATTTTGTTATATAATATCATATTTCGTTTGCAAATCCTGTCGGAATCTCTGTAAAAAATCAAAAAATGGAAATTTTTACCTGCTTTTCATCATGGAAAGCAAAATTTGCTTAAAAATATCGGCACGAATTCCTCCGCGTAATGCAGGCGGCAGGGCAGAAAGTGCCGCGTTAGACATAGCTGCGGCAGAGAGCAGCAGCTCTCGCTCGGTGATATAGCCGTTTCCAAGCAAATTTTTCAGATAGGCAATCGCCTCTCCCTCGTCAATTGAATCTCCAATGGCACAAAAGAAATGCATCAGATATTCACTTCTGTCCATTTGCTTGCGCACGATACGGATACAGCCACCCCCGCCGCGGCGTGATTCAATGATATAGCCTCTTTCGGGGGTAAAGCGCGAGGATATAACGTAGCTGATCTGACTTGGAACACAACCAAGTCGGCTTGCCATTTCGTTTCGTTGCAGCTCCAGAATGCCGTTTCCTTCATTCAGCATTTCTTCAATCAGTCTTGCAATATGATCTGTCAGCATAATTTGTATCCTTTCTTTGACCTTCTTTGACCTTTACGCTGTTATTATACATCAAAAGTCAAAGAAAGTCAAAGTCAAAGAAAGTCAAAAACGGGTTTTGAAAGGCAAATAAAGACGGTTATTTAAAAATATCACCTTGTTTTCTCATAAAATCTTACTTTTTTAATTTTTTTGATTTTTATAAAAAATTTCCTTAAAATGAAAGAAACGGAAAGCGAACCTTTGGTTTGTGGTTGACAAACGTCGGTTTTTGTGTTATACTGTATAGGAAGTATGAGGAAAGGACGGATAGGTCAATGGAAGAACAACATACGGTCTCCGAAAAATATCCTCATCTGTATAAGATCAACTCACCCGAGGATCTCAAGGCGCTCCCAAAGGAGGAATTGGGAGTACTTGCAGGAGAGATCCGCGAGTTTTTGGTAGAGCACGTTTTGGAAAATGGCGGACACTTGGCATCCAATCTTGGCGTGGTAGAGCTTTCTATTGCCATTCACCGCGTATTTTCCTCGCCGCGCGATCATATTGTTTTTGACGTTGGTCACCAAGCCTACGTTCATAAAATGATCACGGGGAGACGTGACCGATTTTCAAGTCTGCGGCGCGGAGGAGGATTGAGCGGATTTCCCAAGAGAAGCGAGAGTGAACACGATTGCTTTGGAACGGGGCACAGCTCCACCTCGCTTTCTGCGGCTCTCGGCTTTGCCGAGGCGGATCGGATCAACGGATCGGATGCCTATACGGTCTGCGTGCTTGGAGACGGTGCTTATACGGGTGGTATGATCCATGAGGCTCTCAATAATTGCCGTAAAAAGCTCAGGCTGATCATTATTATCAATGAAAATGAAATGTCCATTTCCAAAAACATCGGACGCTTTGCAAAAAATCTTTCGCATTTGCGCTCGTCCAAGGGATATTTCCGTACCAAGAATGCCACTACGTCGATCCTCAGCCACATTCCTTTTATCGGAAAAGGACTTGTCAATCTGATCAGACGTATGAAAATGGCGATCAAGGCGGCACTTTACGGCAGTAATTATTTTGAAAATTTAGGTCTTTACTATCTTGGTCCCGTAGACGGAAACGACGAGGAGGCGGTAGAGCGCCTTTTGCGCGAGGCTAAGGAGAGCAGACAAAGCTGTGTGATCCTTGTCAAAACACTCAAGGGCAAGGGCTATGCACCTGCCGAAGCAACGCCAGACCGCTTTCACGGTGTTTCCCCAAGCAGCTACACCGCACCCGAGGGGACGAGCTTTTCCGAGGAGATGGGATTGCTTTTGACCTCTATGGCGGTCAAGAACGAAAAGATCTGTGCCATTACAGCGGCAATGGCAAGCGGCACGGGGCTGACGCGCTTCCGTAGCTATCATCCCTCCAGATTCTTTGACGTCGGAATTGCCGAGGAGCATGCGGTCACCTTTGCGGCGGGGCTTGCGGCAAACGGATGCCTCCCCGTGGTGGCTATTTATTCCACCTTCCTGCAACGTGCCTACGATAATATCATTCACGACGTTGCTTTGCAAGGACTTCCCGTTGTCTTTTGCATTGACCGTGCAGGGCTGAATGCCTCGGACGGAGCAACGCACCACGGTATTTTTGACGTTGCTTTTCTTTCCGAAATTCCCGAGATCTGCATTTATACGCCTCTGACACGCAATGCTTTGAAAAACGCGATGGAGGAGGCTGTCCGCGCCTCTGTTCCGTCTGCCATTCGTTATCCCAACGGCTATGAAGATCCCAACGTGGTATCGGAGTTTTACGGAAATGCCGTTCCGTGCGGAATTGGTGTGCGTAACAATTTTCTTCATACACCGTCGGATTCTGCCGAGCAGCTTGATTCTTTGATCATTACCGATGGTCGCATCGTCAAGGAGGCAATGAAGGCGTGCGGTCTTTTGCGAGAAAGAGGACACCGTTGCGGCATTCTTCTCTTGGAGCAGATCAAGCCGTATGAGAAAATTGCCGAGCAAATTTTGCCGTTCTTACCCCAAAAAGCTTGCAAGATCGTCTTTTTGGAGGAGGAGATCAAGGCGGGAGGCATGGGCATGATGCTTTCTGCCGCGCTGAACGCATATCCCGTTATGAACAACAAGACGGTTGCGATCATGGCAACGGACGAGGGCTTTGCCGTTCAGAAAAAAGACGTGCCGATTCTTTCTGAGGTCGGGCTTGATGCCGAAAATATTGTCAATACCATTCTTGCATAAGCAAAAGCGATGTGTTCTATCTATGAACGCATCGCTTTTTTATATGGTGTAAGGAATGAAGAAAAATTATCGTACTTTCAAAAAAAAATGCTTGACAATCTCTTGATTATATGATAAAATATAAGCAGAAGATGAATTATAAAAGGGAGGAAATAAAGGAATGAAATTAAAATTTTACGATGAGTATATCCCGGGAACCAAGCTCAAGCAATCGGATATGGACGGGCTTACGGGCATGGCGTTCCTCAAAAAGGTGTTTTTTATCAGCGAGGGCGTTATGATGACGCAGATCCGCGATATTTCCGGTATTGACAGCTCCACGCTTCAAAACTGGACCAAGCGCGGTTGGGTAGCAAACAGCAAGCTCAAAAAATATAATATCGATCAGGTTGCACATATCCTGATCATCAATATGCTGCGCTCCTGCATGCAGCTGGATAAAATCGCGTTTCTGATTCAATACATCAACGGTACCGTTGGTGATGCCAGTGACGATATTATCCGCGATTCCGAGCTGTATGACTATATCTGCCGTATCCTCAGCACAATTATGGAAAACGGCTCCTGCGCGCTTGCCTCTATCGGTGATACGATTGCAGAGATCACTGCCGATTATGTGGAGCCTGTCGCAGGTGCTCGTGTACGCTTGAACCGTGCGTTGGAGGTCATTGTGGTAACCTATTACGCAACCGTCATCAAGCATCACGCAAACGAGCTTTTGGAAAAGCTGGAAATCGACAATAGCTGATCATAAAAAATAAGGTGCCAAACGGGGGACAGTTCTTGACCGCTTGGCACCTTGTTTATTTGCTTTTTTTCTTGCTTGCCAATGGGTTTTGCGCCATTGCCTTTTCCATATCCGCATTGCTGACGTGGGTATAGATCTGCGTGGTGTTGAGCTGCTCGTGACCAAGGATCTCCTTGAGTACGCGGACGTCTACGTTTCCCGTTTGATACATCAGGGTGGCGGCGGTATGGCGGAGCTTATGTACCGAATAATGCTTGGCTTCCAGATCTGCAAGCTTTAAATATTTGTAGACCATTGCCTGCACGGTCTTGACACTGATGCGCTGCTCCAATCGGCTCAAAAACAGTGCGCGCTCGGCGATCTTGGTATATTTGGGACTTGTTCTGACGGTGATATATTCCTTGAGTGCGATACGGCAGGCATCGTTGAGATAAATGATACGCTCTTTGTTGCCTTTACCCGTGACACGCAGGGATTGCAGCCCCGAATCAATGTCGGAAAGATTGATGCCAACCAGCTCGGAAACACGCATGCCGCAATTGAGAAACAGCGTCAGAATGGCATAATCTCTTGTGCGGAATTTGGATTCCGTGTCCTGCTCCACGGCTTCCAGAAGTCGGAGAGATTCATCCAGCGTCAATACCTTTGGTAGCGATTTTTTAGGCTTGGGGGAATCAATGTCAATGGTAGGATTATCCTCCAAAAGATGCTTGCGGTTGACCAAAAAACGAAATAGGGCACGCAAAGCCGCAAGCTTTCTGGCTCTTGCCGACCATTGATTTCCGCGTTGCTGTCCCGCGTAATACAAAAAATCGTAAATATCCTCTGCACGCACAGCCTTCAGCCGCTCCAGATCAACCACACTGACGTCGATCTTTGTAAATTCCTCGGAGCTTGGGTCAATGCCTTTCTCCTTGGAGAGCAGATAGCGGAAAAAGGTGCGAAGATCAAACAGATATTCGTCCACGGTTTTTTGAGAGCAGTTTTGAATTGAGCCCTTGTAGGATGCAAAATCTCTTACAATTTGAGAAAATTCATTGATCGAAATTTGAGTAGACATAATTCGCCTCCGTCGTTGGTATCTTTATTATACTCATATAAATCACTATTTTAGTTGATAAATTGTAAATTTTTGTTTTGTATGGTTGCTTTTTTTTCGGATATTCGTTATAATATGACTAATACAGACCGAGCGGTCTTTTTTGAGAGGTTTGAGATGAAAAAATTCTTTGCGCGTTATTCTTACGATATGGTCAAAATGTTTCTCAATCAATTTGCCATAGCCATCTTTGGTTTTACGCTTACGCTTGCGTCTGGATTGGCGGAAAATCCGATGCTGCGAAACGTAACCAGCATAGCAGCCATAGCCTTTTATCTGTTTCTGCTTTATACCGTAGCCTGGGACATTGGATACAAGGATAAGGTTTCCTGCGATGTGGGAGCGGGCAAGCACAATCCGCACATGGGTGCATTGGTTTCTCTTTGCGCCAATTTACCCAACTTTCTGTTTGCCGTATTTATTACGCTTGCCACCTTTTTTAATGTTGAAATTTTGAGTAGTATCGGCGGCATTTGCAGCTTTTTGGCACTGACGCTGGAGGGAATGTACACGGGATTACTTACCAATTCGGTTGCAGGGGTGCAGTTGAATTCTCATTGGTTTATTTATTTTCTGTTGCCGTTGCCCGCGGTTTTAATGTCTTGGGTGGCTTATTATCTTGGTTTGCGCGACGTCAAGGGAACCTCCTTTTTCCGTCAAGTCAAGCCTGCAAAGCATATTTCTACCGCAAATCCGCATCCGCACATAGACGATGACCGAGGGTCTGACGAGGGAAGTAACTGATGACGAGCATTGAGCATTTGATTTTTGACTTTGACGGAACCATTTCCAATTCCTATCCCATCTTTATGACCATTGTTCATGATTTTGCCAAGGAAAAGGGGTTGCCCATACCCGTTGATGACGATACACTTTTTCGAGCTTTGAATATCACGGTCAAATATGCGATAGAGCTGATGGAATGGGACAAGCAGGTTTCCTATCAGGATTTTCTTGATTTTTTTTATGAGCAGCAAGCTCTGCGTGCAAAGGAGTTTTGTGCCTTTCCCGAGGCGGTGGAACTCTTGGAATATGCACAAAAAAGAGGAAAGCACTGCTATATTTATACGCATACAGGTTCGGTGGTTTCACAGATGCTCCAAAATATGGGGATCTTCCATTATTTTGATTTTATTTTGGATGGCTCCTACGGCTTTCCCGCCAAACCGTGTCCCGATGCACTCAATTTCTTTTCCAAAAAATTGGGATTGGATCCCCAAAGCTGTATGATGATCGGTGACCGTCCCATTGATGCACAAGCAGGCATGAATGCGGGAATGCATGGGTGCTTGTGGGATTCTTACGGCTTTTTTGAGGATGAGCATGTGGATTACAAGGTCAAAAGGCTTTCCGAAATCAAATACTATATTTAAGCTTTACCGCGGTAATGACGTTTTGTTTTGCCGCGGCTTTTTTAAGGATCTTACCACAAAAACAGCAAACGGAATTGCCAAAAGAAAGGTCAACAGATCACAAAGCGGCTGTACGAGAATAACACCTCCCACACCAAGCTGTTTGGGGATCCAAATGATCAAGGGGAGAAAAAACAGACCTTGTCGGCAAGAGGCAAGGATCGACGCCAAAAGCGGTCTGCCAATGGCTTGCAGGATCAAAATGGTGCAGGTGATCAAGCCGTGCAGAACCAGCACCGCGCTTTGGTATCTCAGCGCTACGGTACCGATGGAGATGACTTGGGCATCGTTGCGGAACAGAGCGATCAGCTGCGGAGCCAAGAGTAGCAATGGAATACTGATCAAAAGCATGGTGGAGCAGGAAAGCAAAACCGAAAATCGGTACGCCTCGTGGACGCGTTTTTTGTTCTCTGCGCCAAAATTATAGCCCGCTACGGGCATCATGCCTTGTCCAATTCCAAGACAGACCGAAAATGCCAGCAAAAAGATTCTTGTCACTACCGAAACAGCGGCAACGGCGGCGTCCGACCAGGCGGCGGTCGCGTGATTGAGCAGGATCGTGGAAAAGGCGATCAACCCTTGACGAAATGAGGAGGGAAGTCCCGCGATCAGGATCCTTCCGCTATTGGAAAAATCATGCAGATCAAAATGACGAAACATATGGATCTGACTGTGTCGGAACAGATAGGCGGATAATAAGATAAAAAAGGAAATCCCTTGGCTGATCAGCGTGGCGCAGGAGGCTCCCGAAATCCCCATACCGCGCACTGTGATCAAAAACGGATCAAGAGCAATGTTGGACAGACTTCCAACCACAAGCCCAACCATGGAATATACCGCCTTACCTTCGGCGCGTAAAAGCTGACTTAAAACAAAGGTACCGCAGGTAAAGGGGGCGGCAAGAAAAAGAAACCGCGAATAGGAAAGGGCAGGGGAAAAGATAGACTCGGTGGCTCCCAACAGCCGAATGATCCTCTCGCCCCATACCAATCCGACCACCGCGATCATTACTCCCGTAAAAATCGCAAGCCAAAAGGCGACGCGGGCAAAGGCGCCGGCTTCTGCGTCGTTTTTTCTCCCAAGACTTCGTGACATCAGACTGCCTGCACCAAGCCCCAATGTATATCCTACCGCCTGCAAAAGTGCTGTAATGGCAAAGGTCACGCCAACGGCGGCACTTGCCGCCGTACCGAGATGGGAAACAAAATACGCATCTGCAAGGCTGTAAAGTGCAATCACAACAAGACCTACCGTCGTTGGCGCGGCAAGTCTGAGAATCAGCGGTCGCAATGCCGATTCGGTCATTTTTTTGTGTTGCGCTGCGGATTTTTGAAGATTCATACCTGAACACCGTCCTTTTTTTCTGCTTTTATTATGTTCCAACCTTGTGCTTTCATGAATTTTTTCAGAAAGTTTGAGCAAAGTAAAAAAAAGACTTGATTTTTTTGTTGTTTTGGTATATAATGTATGTATCTTTGAGATGAACGATAGGAGGTTCAAAAATGTTAGTTTCAGCAAAAGAAATGCTTACAAAAGCAAAAGAAGGTCACTATGCCGTAGGACAGTTCAACATCAACAACCTGGAGTGGACCAAGGCGATTCTGCTCACCGCAGAGGAGCTGAAATCTCCCGTAATTCTTGGTGTTTCCGAGGGTGCAGGTAAGTATATGTGCGGCTTTAAGACCGTTGCAGATATGGTCAAGTCGATGATCAACGAGCTGAATATCACTGTTCCCGTGGCTCTGCATCTTGACCACGGCACCTACGAGGCTTGCTATAAGTGTATTGATGCAGGATTTTCCTCCATCATGTTTGACGGTTCTCACTATGCAATTGAAGAAAACGTTGCAAAGACCAAGGAACTGGTTGCCGTATGCGAGGAAAAGGGTCTGTCTCTTGAGGCAGAGGTTGGTTCCATCGGCGGTGAAGAGGACGGCGTTGTCGGTATGGGCGAGTGTGCTGATCCCGACGAGTGCAAGATGATTGCGGATCTCGGCGTTACCATGCTGGCAGCAGGTATTGGCAACATTCACGGCAAATATCCCGCAAATTGGGCAGGACTTTCCTTTGAGACGCTTGCTGCTATTTCCGAAAAGGTTGGCAAAATGCCCCTCGTTCTGCACGGCGGCACGGGTATCCCCGAGGATATGATCAAAAAGGCAATTGATCTCGGTGTTTCCAAGATCAACGTCAACACCGAGTGTCAGTTGGCATTTGCGGCTGCTACCCGCGCATACGTTGAGGCAGGCAAGGATCTGCAGGGCAAGGGCTTTGACCCCAGAAAGCTTCTCGCTCCCGGCGTTGAGGCGATCAAGGCTACCGTTAAGGAAAAGATGGAGCTGTTCGGTTCCGTCGGCAAGGCTTAATTGATTATTTTACAACCGATATAAAAAGGCTCGGCAATTTCTTTCGAGATTGCCGAGCCTTTCTTTATACCGTTAAGCGATCAAAGCTGTTGCAAGAACGGTCAAAAGAATCAAAAATGCAAAATTGAACAGAGAGAACATCAAAATATATTTTCCTGCTTTTCCCGGGTTGTGTGCGGTATATTCGCGGAAGGTGATCAGGCTTGCAAGTGAGGAGATCAGCGTACCCGTTCCACCAATGTTGACTCCCAAAAGCAGCGCGGGATAATCGGTGGTGAATTGGGAAAGCAAAATTGCGGAGGGGACGTTGCTGATGACCTGACAGGAAAGAATGCTGACGAGAAGCGTATTCTTTTCCAAAAGGCTGGAAAACAAGCCGCTGACTGCGGGAATTCGTGCCATGTTTCCTGCAAAAATAAAAAAGCAAACAAAGGTGAGGAGCAACGGATAGTCAACCTTTCGCAACGCGTCTCTGTCGGCAAGCATCAATACCAATGGAATTACGATCAATCCGATCCAATAGGGAATGACGCGAAAAACGATGACGATCGAGAGCGCAAAAAGCACAAGATACAAAGCCGTGCGTTTTCCTTGCAGCTTGTAGGGACATTCCTCGGTGATGGAAAATGCTTTGTGAGGAAGAAAGAGACAACAAACCGTAATCAGTGCGATCGATGCCAAAAAGGGCAGTAGCATAATGCCCATAAACTCACCCGTTGGAATGTTGAATTTGGTATAGAGATAAAGATTTTGCGGGTTTCCAAAGGGAGTCAGCATGCCGCCGAGATTGGCGGCAATATTTTGCATGATAAAGACGAATGCCATGTATCGGTTGTTTCCCGTGGAGGAAAGGACAAAAAAGCCAAGGGGTAAAAACGTCAGCAGCGCCATATCGTTTGCAATCAGCATAGAGCCGATAAAGGTGATATAAACCAAAGCAAGCGTTGCCATGCGGAGATTTCCCGTACAATCTACAATCTTTCGGGCAAGGATCGTAAAAAACTTGACGTTCTTCAAGGCACACACCACGGCAAGCACGCAAAACAGACAGGTCAGCGTTTTAAAATCAAAATAACCCGCATATTGCGCGTCGGGCGGGACGATGCAGGAGGTAATGATTGCCGCCACAAATGCGATGCAAAGCACTGTGTTTTTACGGATCCAAAGTGCAAGAAGCTCTAAAAAATGCATCAAATGGTGCGATGAATGATGAGAGGAATGAAATGATTTTTGATAGGTCATAAAATAAAAGCTCTCTTTTCCAAGCCCGTTGTCCGGGGGCTGTCAAGGGAGACAGCCCCATCGGAGCGGAACAAACCAAGGTATTATACCTCTTTCTTTGACATTTGTCAATAGGATTGGAAAAGAAAGCTAAAATTTTTTTGCTTTATGCCTTAAGAGGCAATACTGAGGCGACAGGCAGGAGCTTACAAGCCTTTCCAAGCGGCAGAGAATAGATGAAAGTAGCATCGGGAGCTTTGCCAAACAGCATTTTTACAGCTTGTGCATAAACGTCCAATTGACCTTGATGCGATGCTCTCATGCGATCCCAAAAGGCGGCTTCATCAGCGTATTCATTGGGAAGCACACGGTCGGTTTTGTAGTCAACCAATAAAAGGCGTCCGTCGGGCATGGTCAAAAGCAGATCAATTGAACCCTGCACAAAGACCGTATGCTCTTTTAATTGATCTTGCAGAAGCGGATTTTGCGTCAGACAAGACATGGGGAGCACCATACTGAATTTTTGCTCTCGGCGTACTTCCTTAGCCTCTAAAATGGTCTGTAATAGATCACCTGCACGAAATGCCTCCAATTGCTCTCTGTGGAGAAGTCTTGCGGTTTCTTTTTCGATAAAGCCAAGGGCTACCAATCGCTCGGTTTCACTTGTAATCCCGTTTTCGTATAACAGACGGAAATCGCAAAATTCCAAAAAGGAGTGCGTTGCCGTGCCGATGTCGGTGGCACTCGGCGTTGCCTTTTCCTTAAGCAGACGGTCAAAGGTGGGCGTTGCGGCGCGCATCAATTCAATTCTTGTTTCCAGTGCTTCTTGATCGTCCCCCTCCAACAGATCCAACAGATTTTCCGAAATTTTGGAGGCGGCTACCTTGGTAGGAAGTCCGTGTAATACCTCCAACGGGCTTGTAAATGTGGCGTGCGCCTGCTTGATGGCGGCATAATGACGTGCCGTATCGTCGGCAACAGCGGAGTCTTTGGCAGCAACCACCGCGGAGGTGTTTTCTTTCCAAGGTCTTCCTTCCGCAACCTCACTTGACAAAAAATGCCGGAAAGTACAAGGAAAATCACCTGTATTTGCCTCGTCCTGCTGTAACGCGGCAAGGATCCATGCAAGAAAGCTGTTGCAGGAAAGAATGGCATAGCGGTTTCCGCGCCGCACGGCACGGGCGTTTGAGATTGCCTTTTCCATCGTTGTGCGCAGGGTTCCCGTTGTGTAAAGTCTTTCCCTGGCACGCGTCAGCGCAACGTAAAGCGTGCGGATCCCTTCCTCGGTCTGTTCGGCGTCAATTTCCTGCCGCACAGCATCCCGCAGGACGGTGTTTTCGTTTTCTCCCGTTTCCGCATCGTAAAGCTTGGACGCGCATCCAACGCTCTTGTGGAACAAAAGCGTTTCATATGTATCCGAGCGATTGAAGGCTGAG
>JAGANE010000163.1 GCA_017624395.1 Clostridia bacterium | reverse complement strand
GTGACACGGATTTGGAAGAACGGCGACACGGTCGAGTTGACGCTTGACGTGACGGTGGAGCGTATTCTTCCGCCCGTGGGAGCGGAAAATCAAAATTTGTATGCGGCGTATCGCAGGGGCGCGATCATGCTTGCTTCCGACCGCCGTATCAGCGATCCCGAGGCGGCACACCCTATCGTATGTGATAAGAACGGATCTGTCGAGAGCCGTATTTGAGATTGCTCCGAAATTCCCGATCATGAGCTTTGTGTGGAGCTGCAACAGCACGGTGGCACGGCTGTGCGTCTTGTGGATTATGCCTCGGCAGGAAAGACGTGGGACGAGGATTCCAAGTGTGCGGTATGGTTGTATCGGTGATGCGTGCTAACGACGTGAACAACGAAAGGAACTTCAATGAAATACGATTTTAATACGGAAAAGGGACAATTTTTTCTTTATGATCCCGAAACGGGTAAGGAATGGTCAAATTTCCTTTTTAACGATATGGGATATATTTGCACGGTTGCGCACACGGGTGCTACTTCGTCAAGGTATTTGAACGCGGACGCGATATCGATCGCATATAACGACGGTCAATCATTTTTCTACGTGCGCGACGAGGAAAATAAAAAATTTTGGAATATTGGCGGTTATCCGACAATTGCGCCGACTCATGAGTATTGTTGCGAGCATGCACAGACTTATACGAAAATTTCCTCTGTGACGGAGGAGATCGCGGGGGAGATCGTTTATACGGTCGATCCCTGTGATACGCGAGAGCTATGGCGTGTCACGCTGACGAACCGTTCCGACGAAACGCGCACGCTGTCACTTTTTACGTATACGCAGTTTTCTCTCGGTGGCTTCAGCCAGCCCTTTTACTATAACATGAAAACCACCTGTGCAACGGAGTTTTGCGCAGAGGCGGGAGGATTATGGTGTGAAAACCAAAATCCGTTCAAGCCTCATAAGCGATGCTCGGGGTATATCGTTACCTCGTTACCGATCAAGGCGTATAGCGGAAACGGTGAAGTATTTATCGGAACGATGGGAACTCCTACCATCCCACGCGTGATCGCGCAGGGATTGGATTGCGCAAACGATCATTCCGACGTTCGAAGCAGAGCGGGGATCTTACAAAATCAGATCGTATTGCAAAAAGGCGAATCGATCACCGTATATTATGCGCTGGGGCTTGCAGAACATAAGGACGAGATTATCCAATCACGCCAACAATTTTATGAAGAATGTCGGACGATCTTTGAAAAGCGTCTTTCTGACCCGTCACCCTTTGGTTCTCTTTCCATCAATTGTCCCGATCCCCAGATCAATCGAGTGCTTAACCACTGGGCAGAGCATCAGATTCGTCTTTGTATGGTGGGAAAGAAGGCGGTGCGCGATAACTCGCAATTGGCTATGGGGATCCTGAATTGCGATCCCGACAAAGCGGGTGAGGTGATTAAGGAGTGCATCGTTCATCAATACTCGGACGGACATTCTGTTCTTCTTTGGTATCCTGTTGTGGATAAGCATGTGTATTCCGATCCGTCCTGTTGGCTTGTTTATTCGATCTGTGAGTATATCAAGGAAACCGGAAAGATTGACTTTTTGGATCAGCGCTTTGCGTATTTGGACGGCGGAGAGGGAAGCGTATGGGAGCATCTCGAAAAGGCAGTGGAATGGCTTTCTGCACCCGAGAATTACGGCCCCAACAGACTTCCGAAGATTCATTACGCCGATTGGAATGACGCGCTGAATATTCCGGATGAAAACGGTGAGTCGGTTTTAATGGCAATGCTGATCGGATGTGTATATCTCGAAATGGAGCAGCTTGCCCGATACATTGGAAAAATCGAATATGCGGAGGCTGTACGAGCAAAGTACGAGAACTTAAAAAATACCGTAAACGGTGTGGCTTATAACGGCGAATACTACGTGCGTGCGCTTTCCCGATTCGGTACGGTAGGCGACCGTGATGCTCAAAATGGGGGTAAAATTTACGTCAATCCCCAAAGCTGGTCTATTCTGTCGGGAATCTGTCCCGCGGAGCGGAGCTCTTCCGTCTTGGGGGCGATCGATGCCATGGAAACCGACGAGGGCGTTCCGCTTTGTTCTCCTGCGTACGTAGCCTATGACGAAGCGGTTGGACGCATGAGTGGGATGCTTCCGGGAATTTATGAGAACGGCGGCATTTATAACCACGCAGGGTGTTTTAAGGTGATGGCAGATTGCCGTATCGGACGGGGAGAAAACGCCGTGGACACCTTGTTGAAGATTCTTCCTGACGGAAAAAGTAATCCCTCCCACGTTACCACTACCGAGCCATACGTCTTTACGAATTGTTATTTAAAGCATCCGAATTGTGATATGCGGGTGGGAACGGCGTGGAAAACGGGAACGTCTGCTTGGGGATTGATGTGCTGCTACGAGGGGATTTTGGGATTGCAACGGCATTATGACGGTTTGCATATTCAACCTTCGTTTCCCAAGCATTGGAAAACGGTTGATGCAACCCGAAATTTCAGAGGCAATAAGCTGAAGCTCCGTTACGTAAATAAGGGTGGAAGCTCCGTTGCTCTGAAAGTGGACGGAAAGCCTATTGAGGGGAACGTTGTTCCGTTGTTTTCCGATTTTGGTGAGCATACCGTTGAAGTAACTTTGGTGTAAAATACAATATCCATATTATTCAAATATTTTGATTATTACAATCCGAAAGGAGCAGACTATGCAAAAGAAATATGACATCGCGGCGTATATTTGGCCCGCATACACGGGGCAGGAGCCCAGAACCAAGATATTCTGGCCCGAAGACATCGGGGAATGGCAAACGGTGCGTGATACCGTCATGGATATTCCCGAGATCAACTATCATTGGGACAGAAAGCCCCTTTGGGGTTACCGGGACGAGGCAGACCCCAAGGTTATGGAGTTCCAGATCGAAGAAGCGGTAAAGCACGGCGTGAACGTCTTTATCTACGATTGGTATTGGTATGAGAGCCGTCCCTTCCTCGAGCAATGTCTTGACGACGGTTTTCTCAAGGCGCCGAATAAGGATAAAATGAAATTCTACATCATGTGGGCGAACCACGACGTCAACTATACGTGGGATAAGCGCAACTCCGATATGGTTCAAACCTCAAATCCTACCATTTGGGACGGCTTCGTTGACAGAAAGCAGTTTGACGTAATCGTCGATCGTATGATCTCCAAATATTTTTCACAGCCCAACTACTATAAGATCGACGGCAAGCCCGTATTTATGATCTATTCGCTTGGTAACCTGATTCACGGACTGGGCGGTTTTGAGGCAACGCGTGAGGCACTTGAATCCTTCAAGGCAAAGACAGTCGAGGCGGGCTTCCCGGGGCTGGATATCCAAATGGTATCCTACGGATCGGGCGTGGAAAATGAAAGCGGTGTTGACGGTGGTGAGAAGGTATCCCGGAAAGAGATTGCAGAGAGCGTTGGCGTCACAAGCGTGTCCAATTATCAGTTCTGTCACTTCATGCGTATGAAGGATCACTATTCCGCGCTCGTCGATGCGGCTGAGAGAGAATGGAATAGCATGATAGACACCTACAGCGTTCCGTACTATCCTCATGTGTCTGTGGGTTGGGACGCCAACCCCAGATACAACGTTCATCATGAGAACGTTTGCCACGGTAACACCCCGGAGCTTGTTGAGGACGCATTCAGAAGAGCAAGAAATTTCGTTGACGCTCATATGGATAAGCTCAAGGCTCCTCTGATTACTGTAAACAGTTGGAACGAATGGACCGAAACCAGTTATCTCCAGCCCGACAACGTATACGGCTACGGCTATCTTGAGGCAGTCAAGAGGGTATTCGTTGACGAAGTAAATGAGCAATCATTTTAAGAGAAACGATTGCAAAATGTACAGGTCGGTTGCAAAACGCACGAATAGAAAGAGCAAAAGGATTTACGCGATCAGGTAGCAAAGCATCTTTTGCAGATCACTAAGACCTATGCGGGGAATAAGAAGAAATGATTCTTATGAAGTTGAGTTAAAAAATATATTCGCTTGGGTGCAGAGTCAAAAGCTATTGAGAAGCAATTGACTCTGCACTTTTTTTTGTTTGGCAGGGGCAGGAGGATTCATGAACCAACTTCGCGCCGATGGCGCTCGTAAGAAGAACGCCTACGGCATTCTTCTCGCGGCTCACGGCACTATGTGCCTTTTCGCACGCGATTCCTCATAGCTCCAACCCATACGAAACAAAAGAAGCCCAACGCCGTTGGCGTGGACTTCTTTTGTTTGCCTTAAACGTGATAAAAGGTCAAAAATCGAGGTAAAAGCGAACAAAAGGTCAACAGCATACGATGATCACTTCTTAAATTGCACCGTAAAATTGGTTAACCTTTTAAGAAAACTCGAAAAATAGGTTTGATCAATACAATTTTCAAATTTTAATTCTTGCCAAAAGCCGTTTGCACCCTGAGAATCCAAAAAACCAGAAATCATAATGTGGCCAAGACGATCTCCCGAAAAGAGAATGTATTGGTTTCCGTACGCTTCTTGGATTTTGGCGGAGCCTTTTAATGTATTGTATACGATTTCCAATTCGTTACAGAAATTGCAAAATACTTTTATATCAATGTCCATTGTTGTGGATGCGGAAAATCCGCTACTCGAAACAAAAATCGATAAAATCGTATTGGATGGGTATGCAATATCCGATTCAAACACTTGAAAGTCTAATGACAAGTTAAAATTTTCGGCTTCTAACAAAACACTCTCTATCATTTCGCATTCTCCTTTAGCGTTTTACAGCTCGCAATCAACATTCGTCTGATACGACCGCAAAGATTTCTGTATTTTTTATATGTTTCTTCGTCAATACTATTTGTGTTGAACAACAATTGTAGCCAACCTTCTGTTTCACTACATTCTTTGAGAGCTATTTCAAATTTTGAAAGCATATCTGCTTTGCTCTGTCCGTAATTTGCTTCCCGAATATTTGCATACACACTACTTGAACTTTTGCGGATTTGAAAAAGAGTGTTAGAAGGAGCTTTTATATTTTGACAAAGCAATTCTATATTGGTTGCAAGTTGTTCCGAATATATCAATAAATAGTTTTTAGCCATACAATCACTTCCTTCGAGAGTATTATATCATATTTTACAAAGTAATTCAAGAACTTTCCGCAATC
>JAGANE010000162.1 GCA_017624395.1 Clostridia bacterium | reverse complement strand
GCGCGCTTTCGTGCAAGCACGAAAGTTCGACTACGCTCAGAATGACACGGGCGGTCGTAGTCGAAACCCGAAGGGCAAACCGCCAAAGCGGTTTGGATCTCGCGGGAAGAACAAATGTAAACGTTTAGATGTTACAACATATTAGGGGCGCCGCCTTTTCATAGAAAACGTATAATGCGTTCCGACAGCACCTACCGTCTATCGATGAGCTATCCCTAACCACTATAAAAATTTTCTGTAAAAGCTTTTAAAGCTTCTTAAGCCGACGGAGGCAAAACCGCATCCCCGCGAGCTTATTGCAAGGAGAGGCGGTACTGTTTTGGGGTAATGTTTTTAATTTTTCGGAATTTTTCAATAAAATGGCTACTGGTAGCAAAGCCCGTGGCGAGAGCGATTTCGGTAATGGTCTGCTCGGTAGAAAGAAGAAGGCGCTCGGCTTCGTTGATGCGGACGGTGGTGAGGTAATCGTTAAAATTCTTTCCTACGACACGTCGAAACAGCTTGGAGTAATAGCTATAGCTGAGATTGACAAAGGAGGCGGCATCGGCTTCGGTAACGTCGGCAAAATTTTGGTTGACGTATTCAATAGAGCGCTGGATCAGGCGGATATTTTCAATGGAGATCTCCGCGCTTGGCGTCATAAAAGCACACTTGGAACGATGATTGTATCGCGTGATCCACAAAAAGATCTCTAAAAACAGACTTTTTAGAGCGATCTCGTAGCCGTATTCCTGTTGCCTCCAGCAATCCATCATGGTTGCAAAAATGCGTTCCAGACCGCTGTTTTCCAGCGCGTGCGCATCAAAAAATTGGTACGGAACAAGGTTGTGCTGCAAAAACGGAACGACATATTTGACGTCATACATGGGATTTTCCGAAAAATAGAGCATCTGCGGCAGCACCTTGACACAAATATAATGGCTACAGGGCAAGAGCGACGTAAAATCGTGGGCGACGTTGGCGTTGACCACCAAAAGCTCGCCTGTACCAAAGCAGACCTCCTCGCCCGCAAGCCACGCACGTACCTTGCAATCCTCCAAGCCAAACAAAAATTCGATATAATCGTGATAATGCGGCTTGGTGTGATAGCGATGGGGCAGCTCCAGCAAAATACATTGAATCGGTAATTCCACGCCGTCACGTAGCGGTTTTTTTTCAAGAAACGGAATATTGGACGGAGAATTTGACATTTTTTTGTACCCCCTCGCTTTCGTTCAATTCTATATAAAACAACAGAACAAAAATCCGATATTTTTCAGCAAATAAATTATATCATATTCCATCAAATTTTGCTATAATGGTTACAGTAAGTTTACAAAATATTTTTTCAGGGAGGAACAAACGATGAAAAAATTGAACGTTGTGGTGTGGAACGAGTACCGCCACGAAAAAAAACGCGAGCATATTCGTGCAATCTATCCCGACGGTCTGCACGGGCTGATCAAAAGCTTCCTTGACGTCAACGAGGACATGGAGGTCTCCTTAGCTGCGCTGGATGATCCCGATCAGGGTCTGCCCGATGAGCGTTTGGAAAAGATCGACGTTCTCATCTGGTGGGGTCATATGGCTCACGGAGAGGTCAATGACGAGCTGGTTGCAAAGATCCAAAAGCGCGTCTACGAGGGTAAAATGGGATTTGTTGCCCTGCACTCCGCACATCATTCCAAGCCCTTCCGTGCCATCGTCGGCACCAACGGCAACCTCTCTTGGGGTAGAAACCAAAAGGAGATCATGTGGACGCTGATGCCCTCGCATGAGATCGCCGCAGGAATCCCCGATCATTTTCTGATCGACGAGGAGGAGCTTTACAGCGAGCCGTTCTATATTCCTCAACCCGATGCACTCGTCTTTGGCGGTTGGTTTGAGGACGGACACATCATGCGCGCGGGTGCCTGCTTCCATCGCGGCGCGGGTAGATTGTTCTACTTCCAGCCCGGTCACGAGGAATGCCGCGCACTCTACAACCCCTACGTGCAGCGTATTATCACCAACGCTGTCCGTTGGGCAAAGCCCGTAGAGTTCGGCTACGAAATTCCCGAGGGTGCTCCGAAGGTACATCATAAAATTATCGACGAGTTTCAACAGTAATTGATAATAACAACGAGCCAAACGCGATCGCGTTTGGCTCGTTTCTTTTTCAAGGATGCAGGGACCCGATTTTGCCTCCTGCGGCTTAAGAAGCTTTTTGAAAAAAGCTCCTTAAGAATTTATTATCTAATCATTTCAATTCAACAATCGTCACGCCGCCGTCGCCTTCGCCGTATCTGCCAAGTCGGAATTCGGAAATGCGGCGGTCACCTTTGAGACGTTGCCAGAGCGCGTTTTTGAGCGCCCCTGTTCCCTTTCCGTGGATCAGACGCACGCGGCTGAAATTGGCAAGCACGGCTTCGTCAAGGTACTTGTCCACAGCCAGCCACGCCTCGTCACCCAAAAGGCCGCGCAGGTCGATCTCGTCTCGGAAATCGCGGTTGACCTTGACGTGATAATCGGCGGCAGGTCGGGATTTTTTTCCGCTGACGATCTGCGGCTTTTCGATGATCAATTGCAAATTGGAAATTTGGGTACGGGTTTTGAGGATCCCCGCCTGCACCGTCACGTTGCCTGATACGTCGGGCGTGTCCACGAGAACGCCCTCCTTGCCGATGTTGACGATATAGACCTTGTCTCCCTTTTTGAGGTCACGCGGCAGAACGTACTCCTCGTTGGTAACCTCCTCCACGGGATTGATCTTGTCGTCGTTCTCGCGAATGACACGGCGCACCGCGGCACGGGATTTTTCCAATTCCTCGGCAAGCCTGCCCGCCTCCTCGGCTTTTTTTGCTTTTTCCAATTGCGCAAAGATAAAATCACTTGACGCCTTGGCGCTTTCCAGCATCTGCTGTGCCTTTTTGCGATTTTGCTCGATCTCACGCTCGGCTTCAAAAAAGCGGGATTTCATCTCCTTTTCGGCGTTGCGCTTCATGCGTTCAAATTCCGCCTTGAGCTTTGCCGTTTCCTCGCGGTTGCGGTCTGCCTCCAGCTTGGATGCCTCCAATTGCTCAATGATCTCCTCAAAGCGTTGGTGATCGCGGTTGACGTGCTGTTTGGCAAGGGAAACGATCTCGTCCGAAAGACCAAGCTTGGACGAAATGGCAAAGGCGTTGGATTTGCCTGGGGTTCCCAGCATCAGGCGGTAGGTGGGCTTGAGCGTTGCCACGTCAAACTCGCAGGACGCATTCTGCACGCCTACAGTATCCAGCGCATAGGTTTTCAGCTCGGTGTAGTGCGTGGTTGCAGCACACATCGCACCCGCCGCGCGCACCGTTTCAATGATTGCCACCGCCAACGCCGCGCCCTCCACGGGGTCGGTTCCCGCGCCAAGCTCGTCAAACAGGCAAAGGGAACGCGCATCCACCTCGTTCATCACGTGCACGATATTGACCATGTGCGAGGAGAAGGTGGAAAGCGATTGCTCAATGCTCTGCTCGTCACCAAGATCCACCAGCACCTTTTCAAAAACGCAGATCGATGACTCGGGATCGGCAGGAATGTGCAAGCCCGCCTGCGTCATCAGCGCAAACAGACCGATGGTCTTGAGCGTAACCGTCTTTCCTCCCGTGTTTGGTCCCGTGATCACCAGTGTGTCGTAGCCGTTGCCCAGCTTGATGTTGGTGGGAACCACCTTTTGGGGATCGATCAAGGGGTGACGCGCACGTTGCAGATGGAGCGAGCGATCGCCCGAAATTCTTGCTTCGCTTGCCTTCATGCGTGACGAAAGCTCGGCGCAGGCAAAGGCAAACGCAAGATCGGTGATATTCAGATAATTAAGGCGCAACGACTCGGATGCCGCGCTGACGTCGGCGGAAAGTGAAAAGAGGATCTTTTCGATCTCATGCTCCTCGCGCGATTGCAGCATTCTCAGCTCGTTGTTGGCATCCACCACCGCCATCGGCTCCACAAAGATCGTTGCCCCCGACGAGGAGGTGTCGTGGATCAACCCCTTCATTTCATTCTTACATTCCGCCTTGACGGGGATCACGTATCTGCCGTTGCGCACCGTAACGATGTTTTCCTGCAGGATCTTGGAGTACGAGCCGTTGATATAGTGCTGCAGAGTCTCCTTGATGCGATTGTTGGCGTCGCGGATCTTGCGTCTGACCTCGGCAAGCTCACGGCTCGCCTCGTCCGCGATCATGTCCTCGGACAAGATCGACCGCGTGATGCGCTCCTCTAAGTGGCGGTTGGGCAAAAGTCGCCCAAAGATCTCGTCAAGCGAGGTGTCAAAGGGCTTGTTGATCTTGATATAATCCACCAACGCCCGTGCCGAATGCAGCAGCCTTGCCACCTCCAAAAGCTCGCGCGTGGAGAGCATTGCCCCCTTTGCGGCACGCTCGGCAGCGGCAGAAACGTCCTTGGCAGAGCCAAACGGCGGCATGCCCTTGACGTCGGCAAGACGGCGTGCGTCGGTGGTACGGCGCAAGCGCCGCAAAACCTCCACGGTGTCCCCCGACGGAGTAAGACAGATCGCCTCTGCCCGCGCCCCCTCGGTGGGAGCGCAATCCGCCAGCATGGCACGGATCTTATCAAATTCCAGCGTGATCAATGTTTTTTCGGAAAAACTCATGATTTGCTTCCTTTATTTACGATGAACTGTTTTACTGTTTTTGTCGGAAAGCGTTTGAAAAAACGGACCCGACGTGCTTGCAGTTTTTCTTTTCAAAGCCTGCAAAAAGGGATATATGAATCAAAGATTTGCATAAAAATCAAGCGTTCCAAAGCCGTGTCCCACGTGGGAAAGAAGATAGGTCTCGGTGGCGGAGGCAAACAAGCGGAGATCCTCCCCGTCCTTTAATTCAAAGGCAAAAAGTCTGGAAAGCGGTGCCGTGGCAACGTAACGCAGTGCCGCAAACGATGCGGGAGAAAGCGGACACAGCACGTCTGCCTCGCGCAGATCGTCGCCGTAGTCGCCCATCTTGGATGCCTCCCGTCCTCGTTTGCGCAGGCATTCTGCGCACAACACCGCACCGTTCATCACATCAAAATACAACTCGCCGTCCTCCGATCCGCACTCGGCACAGCCACCAAGCTCGGGAGCAAAGCCCGAAATGATCGCCACGCGGAATTCAAACGCGCTCTTGATCACGGAAAACGGGTAAAGCGCGTTGGAGATCGCGTATAAGGAATTGAGCAGCAGGCGCAAGATCTCGCCTGCCTCCTCGCCCTCGTCGGTCAGATCGTAGACCACCTCGCACAGGTAGGACGCCAACGAGTATTTTTCCACGTCACTGCCAATGTTGTGAAACCCTTCCGTCAGTTCGCCCCCCTTGAGAATGTTCGTCTCCCCTCGGCGGTAGAATTCAAAATTGCAGTAAGCAAACGGCTGACTGATCGCCATCTGCTCCCCCTTCATCGAGCGACTCCCCTTGGAAAGGATCGAAATGCGCCCAAGCTTGGCAGTCAAAACCGATAAATATCTGTCCGTGGGTGCCTTGTCCCACGTGCGTAAAACCAAACCGTCAACACTCTCGTACTTCATCTCGGTTCTCTCCTTTCTCAAATATTGGGGCGCGGGGGGATGCGGTTTTTTGTCAGACCCTTTTTGAAAAAAGGGTCCGACACCCCCAAAAACTTTCACTGCATTTTTTTATTGCGGTTAGATAAAGCTTATCCGTAGCCGCATAGGTACTGCCGTGAGCCGTCAGGGGCCACCAACCCTGCCGTCTCTCCCGTAAAAGTATCTTTGATGAAGGCAAAAAGGATTTTTTGGGGTTAAAAAATCATCGGTAGTACCTTGTAACAACTAAAACTTGACCAATCTCCCCCGCGTGTCATCTTGAGCGGAGACCGCCCGAGATTCCGCTTCGGCTACGCCGCGCGCTTTCGTGCAAGCACGAAAGTTCGACTACGCTCAGAATGACACGGGC
>JAGANE010000161.1 GCA_017624395.1 Clostridia bacterium | reverse complement strand
GTAACAGAAATTGGAAATGATGCATTTGCCAATATGCCAATCAAAAGCGTTGTGTTTCCCGACAGTATTAAGGTGATTGATGAATGGAGCTTTTGTGATAACCCTCAGCTTGAAAGTGTAACGTTTGGGAAAAGTGTAACTTTGATTGGAAATTCTGCTTTTTCGGAATGTTCTTCTTTGAAAAGCATTGTGATTCCCGATAGTGTGGAAACGATTGATACAGCCGCCTTTTCTTGCTGCTTGAATCTTGAAACCGTTACGGTCGGCTTGGGACTTAAGGCAATTTCACAGGAAGCATTTGGTTGGACGAATTTAAAATCTATCGATATCCCATCAAATGTGGAAACGATTGGTAAAAACGCCTTTACAAATTGCACACAACTTGAGGAAGTAGTCATTGAGGACGGCGTTAAAAGGATTGAACAGAATGCTTTTGCTGATTGTAAAAAGCTCAAAAAAGTAATTCTTCCAAACACATTGGAATATATGGAAGCCGATGTGTTTGAGAATTCTCCTGCCATTGAGTGCAACATTTACAAGGGCATGAAATATCTCGGCTCTGCAACCAATCCATATTTCGCGTTGGTAGGCTCCGACGGTGCTACACAGCTTATTCCGCATACAGATACCGTGTTTTATATGTCCGAAGCGCTTTTAAACTGTGAAAATATCGTTTCGGTAGAGGTTGGCCCCAACGTCAAATTCATAGGCTATCGTGCGTTGGGCGGTATGGATGCCTTGGAAGAAATCACGGTACATTCAGATAACGCATATTATTACGTGGTGAATAATATCTTATTTGACAAAAGTGAAAGCAAGCCGATTCAAGCCTGTAAGACAAGTGTAATACCAAGCGACGGATCGATTGCTGTGTTGGATTTGGATATTTTTTCTTACATTTCGTCAATAGAGTCATTTTATATTCCCAAAGGAATCAAAACGATTCGTTTTCATTTTTTTGGAATGGAGGGACTTGAAATGGTTATCCTTGAATCCGACATAGAACATTTTATTGTAGAGGGGAATTATGACGAGTGTGATTTAAAAGCAGAGGATTGCTATGCCGTTTATTATTGCTATACTGAGGAACAGTGGGAAAACGTCAATGTTGAATACCCCTTTGGTAAAGCGGGAATGATGCGTCCTACCGACTGCCACACCGACGCAGCAACGCACTATTTCTACTCCGAGACCGAGCCGACGGGCGAGGGCAACTATTGGCACTACGTAGACGGTGTGCCCACACCGTGGGAAAATTCAACATCATCTGAAACAGAGGAATAAACAAAAGCTTTTTTCAATCACCGCGCCTCACTGTCGGGACTTTTGGTCTTGACGGTGGGGCGCACTCTTTTGCCTGATGTGCATAAGATTTTGAATGATACGTAAAATTGGATAAAAAGTAATGCGAAAAAGAAAAAAAGACTTGAAAAGTGTCGTAAGATGTGATATACTATATACAATAAAATATATCTTATCAAGAGTAACGTAGTGACAGGCACGATGATGTTACAGCAACCTGCGGTATGTAAGGTGCTAAATCCTGTTAGATGAGAGCCGAATGCTCCGTCTTGGCGGAGTTTTTTTGTTGTCAAAAGCAAGATATGTTTTAGAATTTTAAAACATTGAGGAGAACGAGAAAAGATGAACGAGAAGAAATTATTTACGAGTGAGTCGGTCACCGAGGGACATCCCGACAAGATCAGCGACAAGATCTCGGATGCGATCCTTGACGAGATGCTGCGTCAGGATCCGATGTCGCGCGTGGCGTGCGAGACCTTTTGCACCACGGGACTTGTTTGCGTTATGGGTGAGGTCACCACAAACGCGCAGGTAGATATTCAGGAAATCGTCCGCGAGACCGTGCGTGAGATCGGCTACGACCGCGCAAAATACGGCTTTGACTGCGATAGCTGTGCCGTCATCACCTCCTTGCATAAGCAATCCCCCGACATTGCTCTGGGTGTTGACAAATCCTGGGAGGCAAAGGAGGGAACCGACACCGATGGATTGGATACGGGTGCGGGAGATCAGGGCTTGATGTTTGGCTATGCCTGCGACGAAACGCCCGAATTGATGCCGCTTCCCATTTCCTTGTCGCATGCTTTGGCAAAAAAGCTGACCGAGGTGCGAAAAAACGGCACGCTGCCTTATCTCCGTCCCGACGGAAAAACGCAGGTGACCGTGGAGTACGGTGCCGACGGTAGACCCGTGCGCGTGGATACCGTGGTGGTTTCCTCACAGCACAGTGCCGACGTGACCACCGAGCAGATCCGTGAGGACATTACCCGTGAGGTCATCATGACCACCATTCCCGCCGATATGATCGACGGCGAGACCAAGATCTACATCAATCCCACGGGACGCTTTGTCATCGGAGGCCCTGCGGGAGATACGGGACTGACGGGTCGTAAGATCATTGTGGATACCTACGGCGGCTACGCACGTCACGGCGGCGGTGCATTTTCGGGCAAGGATCCCACCAAGGTGGACCGTTCTGCCTGCTATGCGGCACGCTACGTGGCAAAGAATATCGTCAAGGCAGGTCTTGCGAGCAAGTGTGAGGTACAGCTTGCTTACGCCATCGGTGTGGCAAAGCCCGTGTCGATTTTGATCGATACCTTTGGAACCGCCAAGGTCAGCGAGATGGACATTGAAAAGGCGATTGCCGAGCTGGTCGATCTTCGTCCTGCCGCCATCATCAAGCGCTTTGATCTTCGCCGCCCCATCTACTGTCAGATCGCGGCATACGGTCACATGGGACGTGAGGACGTCAATGCTCCTTGGGAGAATTGCGACCTTGTGGACGAATTGAAAAAGCTTTTGTAAATCAAAAAATCCCAAATTATCACCCCCTCTCCTGCGCGCGCATATCCTGCCGATGAGAGGGGGCGGAGAAATGCTTTGGATCTTGATTGAGGTCGGTGTTGCAATGCTTGCAGCCTTTGGCTTTATTTGTGCGGCAAAAATGCTTTTGGAGCTATTTTTGATGCCGCAACAGATCTCGGTTGCCATTGAGATACGGGATGAAAAGGACGCGGATATGCTGGATATGCTATTGCATGAGGCACGATCCGCGTTTTTGAGAAAGGGACGTGCCAAATTGGTCGTCCTGCTTGCCTCCAACCTGATGGACGGCACGGTGGGGGAGGGAGACACGCTCCACGACGAGTATGCCGAGCTGATCGACAGCTTTGGCGCGGAGTGCTATCTCATCGATCCCGAATGAGAGAAATTGAAAAAATATCTTTTGAAAAATCAAAAAACAGAAAGGGGTGAGCGTATGGACGAGGGATTTATGCAGGGACCAATGGATGAGCAAGGCTTGTTAAAGCTTTCGGGCAGTATTGAACACGTGATCTATGCCAACGAGGAAAACGGCTTTGCTATTTGCGACATGGGAACCGACACCGATGAGTTGATCACCATCACGGGCATTTTGCCCTACGTTGGTGAGGGAGACCTGGTCACGGTTTACGGCAGATGGGTACATAATCCCAAATACGGGCGACAGTTTAAGGTTGAGCAATGCGAAAAGCAGCTGCCTGCCGACCGTGCATCGATCCTGCGCTACCTTTCCTCGGGTACCATCAAGGGAATCGGTCCCAAGACCGCACAACGCATTGTGGACGAGTTTGGTGACGAGACCTTTGACGTCATTGAAAATCATCCCGAGTGGCTATCCTCCATCAGCGGTATCACGCCCAAGCGCGCGCATGCCATATCGGAGGATTTTAAAAGCAAGGCGGGGATCCGTTCTGCCATGCTCTTTTTCCGCGAGTATTTTGGTGCCGCCATGACGGTGCGCATCTACAAAAAATGGGGAGGCAGTGCCGTAGACGTTGCCAAAAACAATCCTTATATGCTGTGTGAGGAGATCGAGGGCATCGGCTTTGAGCGTGCCGACCGTCTGGCACTTCGGCTGGGCTTGGAGCGGGACTCCGAGGAGCGGCTTTGCAGCGGTGTGCAGTATCTTTTGGGTGCCAACGCAGGGCAGAATGGACACGTCTGCCTCCCGCGTGAAAAGCTGACGGCAAGTGCCGCAAAGCTTTTGGAGACCACTCCCGAGCGTGTGGAGGCGGCGGTTTCGTCCCTGCTCAAGCGGCAAAGGCTGCGCACCGTGACCTTTGACGGGGTGCAATATCTGTACGATGTACAGCTTTACGAAAACGAAAAATACATCGCCAAAAAGCTGCGACTGTTGGACAAGGTCTGCCCCGCAATGGACACCGCAAACATCGGCTCGTTTATCCAAAAGGAGGAGTCGGAGAGCGGCGTGCAGTATGCGCATCTGCAGCGGCAGGCAATCTTTGACGCATTGGAAAACGGCGTGATGCTGCTCACGGGTGGTCCGGGTACGGGTAAGACCACCGTTGTGCGCGCATTGTTGCATATTTTTGACAGCATGGGACTGAACGTTACCCTTTCTGCTCCCACGGGACGTGCGGCAAAAAGACTTTCGGAATCCACCTCCTGCGAGGCAAAAACCATTCACCGCTTGCTGGAATACGGCGGTGAGGAGGGCGGACGGGTTCGCTTTCACCGTGACGAAAAGAATCTGTTGGACGAAAACGTGATCATTGTGGACGAGGCATCCATGGTGGATAACAACCTGATGAGTGCGCTTTTGCGTGCGGTCAAGCCCGGAGCGCGGTTGGTCATCATCGGAGATGCCGATCAGCTCCCCTCGGTGGGCGCAGGAAACGTTTTGCGCGATCTTTTGGATAGCGGTGCGTTTGCCACCGTGCGCTTGACCGAGATCTTCCGCCAGGCGCAAAAGAGCCTGATCGTTACCAACGCCCACGCCATCAACCGCGGTGAAATGCCGCGCCTTGACGTCAAGGACAACGATTTCTTTTTCCTGCCGCGCACCTCGGACGTTGAGATTGCCCAGACCGTGGCACAGCTTTATAAAACGCGTCTGCCGCGCACCTATGGAGATCTTGCGGTTTACGGCACGCAGGTCATTTCTCCCTCGCGCAAGGGCGAGACGGGAACCGAGCATCTCAACGTCCTTTTGCAAGCTGCGCTTAATCCGCCCTCTGCCGACAAACGGGAGCATCGCTACCGTGAGCAGATCTTTCGTGAGGGTGATCGCGTGATGCAGATCCGCAACAATTACGATATGGAGTGGGAACGCGCGGACGGTAGCATGGGAACGGGTGTGTTCAACGGTGACATTGGTGTGATCTCGCGTATCAATCCGAGTGCCGAGTGTCTGGAGATCGATTTTGACGATCGGCACGTGGTATATGAATTTAATATGCTGGACGAATTGGAGATGGCGTATGCCGTGACCGTGCATAAAAGTCAGGGCAGTGAGTATCCCATCGTCATTCTGCCGCTTGGAAGTGCCGCGCCGATGCTGCATTCCCGCAATCTCTTTTACACTGCGGTCACGCGTGCGCAGACCATGGTGGTGCTGGTGGGACGCGAGGAGGTTGCACGCACGATGGTGGAAAACAACCGTCAATCCATGCGCTACACGGGGCTTACCTATTGGCTGCGGGAGGGCGATCTATGAGCCTTTTGACGCGCCTGCTTTTTCCGCCCAAATGCTCCGCGTGCGGAGAGATTTTGGATTGGTATGAGGAAAAAGACCGCCCCAAAGCCCTTTGCTCCGATTGTATGAAGCAATGGGAGAACGAAAAGCTGGACGTTTGCGGTAGCTGCGGCAAGCGCGTGACTGCGTGCGAGTGTGTGACCGAGGAGCTGCAAAGGGCAAGGTGTGCAACGTTTCGCAAGCTGGTCTTTTACCGACACGGCAAGGGGGAACGGGTGCAAAACCGCCTGATCTTTCACATCAAAAAGAAGGGAGACCGCCAAACGGTCGGCTTTTTGGCAGAGGAGCTGCTCCCCGCATTGCAAACGTTGAGTGACGGAGCCAAGGCTCCTGTTTTGACCTACGTTCCGCGCTCTTTGGGCGCAAGATTGGAGTACGGGGTGGATCAGGCAAGGGAGCTTGCCAACGCACTTTCGACACTTTCGGGGATCCCGTGCAGGCGTTTGCTGACAAGAAATATCGGACGCCGTCCCTCACAAAAGGGGTTGTCTGCCGAGGAAAGAGTGCGAAATGCCAAAAGGACCTTTCGTCTTTGCAAGAATGTGGTGCTTCGGGGAAAACGCGTGATCCTTGTGGATGATATTGTGACAACGGGAGCCACGGCGGCAGCCTGCGTCAGACTTTTGCGCCGTGCGGGAGCCTTGGAGGTCTTTTGCTTAGCCCCTGCATCCGACGACGTCAATCAGAATTAAATGCCATCCGCGCGAAAAAGTTTGGATTTTCGCGCGGAAAATTTTGCAAAAAACATTGATTTTTCAGGCAAAATCATGTAAAATGAAAAAAGAAGATTTTTATGGAAGGGAGGACGCCATGCCCGAAAAGAATCATGCCAAACGCCAGCAGCCGCGCGGAGGGAAAGCAGGCAAGAAAAAGCCCCTTTTGCGCCGCATTTCCGATTGGCTGCACGGCTTTAAATTCAGCCGCAATATCGGCATTGACCTTGGCACTGCCACCGTGCTGGTCTATATGCAGGGGAAGGGGATCGTTTTGGAGGAGCCTTCCGTGGTGGCAATCGATACCGTGACCGACCGTATTTTGAAGGTGGGAAGCGAGGCACAGCAGATGCTTGGCAGAACCCCGGGCAACATCACGGCGGTTCGTCCCTTGCGTGACGGCGTCATCAGCCAATACGAGGTCACGCTCAAAATGATCCAATATTTTATCAAGCGTGCCTGCGGAAATATGTTCTTTCCGCCTCGCGTGATGATCTGTATTCCGTCGGGGATCACCGAGGTCGAGGAGCGTGCCGTGGTTGACGCGGCGCGGGAGGCGGGAGCGCAAAAGACCTATCTGATCGAGGAGCCGACCGCCGCCGCCATCGGTGCGGGGCTGGATATTTACGCCCCCAACGGCAACATGGTGGTTGACATTGGCGGTGGAACCACAGACATTGCGGTGCTTTCCTTGGGAGGCGTTGTGGTGTCGGAGTCGATCAAGATCGCAGGAGATAAGTTTGACGAGGCGATCATGAAGTACGTGCGCCGCAAATATAAGGTTTTGATCGGTGAAAGAACCGCCGAGGCACTCAAAAAGCGCATCGGAGCGGTCTATGATCACGATCAGCCCACCGTGGTTGAGGTCAAGGGCAGATGCATGACGCAGGGACTTCCCAAGGTCATCACCATCAGCTCCAAGGAAATGATCGAGGCACTTGCCGAGCCGACCTCTGCCATTCTCGGCGGTATCTGCTCGGTCATTGAGCGCACGCCGCCCGAGCTGTTGGGCGATATTTTGCGCAACGGTATTGTGATGACGGGAGGCGGAAGCCTTTTGTACGGCTTTGATCAACTGATCACTCGCGTGACGGGAATCAAAACGCGCGTGGCGGACGATGCGGTTTCCTGCGTTGCCATCGGTACGGGAAAATCGCTGGATCATCTGGACATGCTCCGTGAGGGAGCCATCAACCTCTCGCGTGAGCGAAAGGTCAGATTATAAATATTTGCAAAAAGAGGTTTTTTCTATGGAATACGTTATTCAGGGACGCAATCCCGCTTCCTTTTTTCGTTTTTTTGAGGAAATCAGTGCCATTCCGCGTCCCTCCTATCATGAAGAGAGGATTGCCGATTATCTGGAGACGTTTGCAAAGGAGAGGGGCTTGTATTGCTACCGCGATGCGCTCCATAACGTGCTGATCAAAAAGCCCGCAACCAAAGGGCAGGAGGATCGCGCGCCGATCCTGTTTCAGGGACATACCGATATGGTGTGTGAAAAAAATCACGGCGTGGAGCATGATTTTTTAAAGGATCCCTTAAAGCTTTGGGTGGACGGAGATCTTTTGCGCGCCAAGGGAACGACTCTGGGCGCTGACGACGGCATTGCCGTGGCGTTGATGCTGGCAATTCTTGACGGTGCCGTGGAATCGCACCCCGCGGTGGAATGTCTGTTCACCACCGCCGAGGAGGTCGGACTCAACGGCGCACACGGCTTTGATTACAGTCTTTTGTCGGCACGGAGCATGGTCAACGTGGACAGCGAGCATCTTGGCACGGTGACCTGCGGCTGCGCGGGCGGCATTCGTACCGATCTGACGATCCCCGTCAGGACCGAGGCATGCACGGGCACCTGCCTGCGTTTGTCGGTCGGTGGCTTGATGGGTGGACATTCTGGTGAAAATATCCATTGTGGCAGAGCCAATGCAAACAAGCTGATGGGCAGACTTCTCGCAACGCTTTTGCCAAAGTGTGACGCACGCCTGATCTCGGTGGAGGGCGGCTCCAAGGACAATGCCATTCCGCGTGAGTGCGTGGCAATGCTGGCGGTACCTTGCTTTGAGACGGCGTCGGCTGCTTTGGAGGCAGAGGCGGCACTGATCGCACATGAATTGAGCGACGAGGATCACGGCTTCCGTGTCGCCGTAGAGGAGATGGACGGCGAGGCTGTAATGATGACGGCAGAGTCTACGGCTCGTGTTGTGGGGGCACTTGCCGCTGTTCCCAACGGCGTGTTTAAGATGAATCGAAAGATCGATGGCTTGGTAGAGTATTCGCGCAACCTCGGCGTTGTACGTACCGAGGGAGAGACGGTGGTGTTGACCTTTGCTTCGCGCTCGGGACTTGAGAGCCGCTTGGATGCTTCTACGCGGGAGTTGGATGCTTTTTCGCGTATCTTAAACGGTGAAACGCGTCATTACAACCGATATCCCGGTTGGGAGTTTGCGCCAAGGTCGGTGCTGCGGGATGCTTACGTCAAGGCATATCGCGAGATTACGGGAGAGGATGCAATCGTCAATGTAATCCATGCAGGCTTGGAGTGCGGTGTCATTTACTCGCACATTCCCGACATGGATATTATTTCGATTGCACCGACGTTGCACGATCTGCATTCTCCCGATGAATCGTTGGAGCTTGCGTCGGTAGAGGTCTTTTGGAATACGATCGTCCGATTGCTGGAGATTTTATAAGTGAAATGAGCGCGGGAGGGGAGAAGCCCTCCCGCGCTTTGGCTTGCCGACAAAAAGATCGGTAGCATGCTTTTGAGGAAAAGTTTTTGAAAAAAAGAAAAAAATAGAAAAAAGCACTTGACAATTGGGAAAAGCTGTGATATAATATCAAGGCAATCGAGCAAAGGGTGATTTTTTTCGGGGAACGAAAAAAATGAAAAAAACTTGAAAAAGTTTTTAAAAACCTCTTGACAAACTCAAAGAGTTGTGATATAATAATCAAGTCGTCGGCAATAGCCACGGCGGATGGAAGCATAGCTCAGTTGGGAGAGCATCTGCCTTACAAGCAGAGGGTCATAGGTTCGAGCCCTATTGTTTCCACCAAATGGTCCGGTAGCTCAGTTGGTTAGAGCGCTAGCCTGTCACGCTAGAGGTCGTGGGTTCGACCCCCATCCGGATCGCCATTATAAAAATACAGCCCTTGCTGTATGCCTCTGTAGCTCAGTTGGTAGAGCAGGGGACTGAAAATCCCCGTGTCGTTGGTTCGATTCCGACC
>JAGANE010000160.1 GCA_017624395.1 Clostridia bacterium | reverse complement strand
GATTGCAACCGCAAAGGAATGTGACCGCAAGCTGATGGTTGGTCAATGCTTGCGGTTTGATTCTAATTACAGATATTTGAAAAGCTGTATTGAGAGTGATGTTTATGGAAAATTGAAAATTCTATTTATGAACCGTTTGAGCCAATATCCAAAATGGGGCTTTGAAAAATGGTTTGAAAACATCGAAAAATGCGGCGGTTGTATCATGGATACCCATATTCATGATATTGACATTGCGCAATTTCTGTTGGGAAAACCGCAAACGGTAAGCACGGTGGCATACGATAATCTTCCGCACTGCCAAATTGTCAATACTCGTTTGCTTTATGCAGAGCAAACGGTCATCGCAGATGCTGCATGGGATGAAACCCGTTTGATACCGTTTGAGGCGGGCTTTCATGCAAAATTTGAAGAAGCAAGTGTCATCTACAACGGTACAAACATCACAGTATTCCCCAACGGAAAGGATGCGATCATACCTTACGTTCCGCAAACAGATCGCATCGCCGAGGAGATCAGATTTTTTGTGATGTGGATCACAGATCCGCGCGTGATTAATACGGATAACTCGCCCGAAAGTTCCAAGCAAAGCATTGAACTTGTGGAGTATCTTTGCAAGAGTGCTTCACTCAACGGCAAATACATATCCATCTAAAATTAAACAACAAGGAGTCAAATGACATGAATCAGCCCATTGGAATCCTGATCGGTTATAAAAAGCATACGAATCTGATTGAAGAATTTAAGAAGGCAAAGGAGCTGAAGCTATCCTCTTGCCAGCTTTGCATGTGGGACGTGTCCATGCTTGAGGACGATACATATGCAAATGAAGTGAAAGAGGCAATGGAAAGCACCGATTTTTCGGTTTCGGCAATCTGGGTGGGCTGGAGCGGACCGAAGGAATGGAACTTCACAAGCGGCCCCGCTACCATCGGTCTTGTTCCCGTAGCCTATCGCTACGAGCGCATGAAGGAGCTGATCAAGGCCTCGGATTTTGCCGAAAAAGTTGGTGTGAAAAGGATTATCACCCATGTGGGTTTTATTCCCGAAAATCCCGATCATCCCGATTTTGTCGGAACAGTTTCCGCGCTTCGCTTTGTGATCTCTTATATGAAAGGAAAGGGACAGTATTTTCTGTTTGAAACGGGGCAGGAAACACCCGTTACCATGTTACGTACCATTCAAGCAATCGGGCTTGATAATATCGGCATCAACTTTGACACCGCAAATCTGATCTTGTATGGTAAAGCCAATACACTTGATGCGCTAGATGTGTTCGGACAATATGTGATGGAAACTCACATTAAGGATGGGCATTACCCCACTGACGGTCTATCGTTAGGGAAGGAGGTGCCTGCAGGAGAGGGAAAGGCAAATCTTCCCGCTGTGATCAAAAAACTGTCTGCATTGGGGTTTGGTGGTACGTATACGATTGAGCGGGAAATCTCGGGCGAGGAACAGATTCGCGACATCATCCGCGCGCGAGATCTGTTGCTTCAATTGATGGAAAACAAAAAATCAATAAGGACCTAACTCTTTAATGTAAAACACGGGAATTGCATGTCAAAAGGAAATGAAAAAACAATGGCATATGCAAACAACTTTGATTTTGCCGCATGGAGCGAAACACTTCGTGATTTCGTTGGTGCAGGTGCGGAACAGATGGTCGCCCAGGAGGTAAAGGAAGGAAAATACAATAGGGAAAACCATGCAAAACGCCTTTGAACGATCAAAATATTAATACCGTCGAAGCATTGAATTCTTATTTTAAGACAACTCCTGTATCCTGTGAACCATACGGCAACGGACACATCAACGACACCTTTCTTGTTATTTCCGATCAACGCTTTATTCTTTAGCGTATGAATACGATGATCTTCCCGCATCCCAAGGAATTGATGGATAATATTATCGGGGTAACCGAGCATATCCGCAACAAAGTGCGTCTTGCGGGCGGAGATGCTTCGCGCGCCTCTCTCGTTGTGGTTCCCACGCAAAAGGGTGATCTCTTTTTCTGTGACAGCACTGACCACTATTGGCGTATGTACGAGTTTACCGAAAGAACGATCACACGCGAAACGGTAGAAAATAGCGAAGACTTTTATCATTGTGCAGAGGCGTTTGGAACCTTTCAGCAACAGCTTGCCGATTATCCTGCAGACAAGCTTTACGAAAGCATTGCGAACTTCCACAACACTCCTTGGCGCTATGAAAATCTGATGAAGGCAATCGAAAAGGATAGCTGCGGTCGCCTTGCCGAGGTTACAGAGGAAGTACAGTTTGCGCGTGATCGGGAGGCGTTTTGCAAAACTTTTGAGAATGCACGGCAGGCAGGGAAATTGCCCCTCCGTGTGACGCACAACGATACCAAGCTTAACAACATCTTGTTTGACGAGCAAACCGGTGCCCCCGTTTGCGTCATCGACCTTGATACGGTCATGCCGGGGTATTCGGTCAATGATTTTGGAGATTAGATCCGTTTCGGCGCCAATACGGCGGTTGAGGATGAGACCGATCTGTCAAAGGTGAAGCTTGATCTGAGCCTCTTTGAGGCGTATGCAAAGGGATTTTTGAAGGGCTGTAACGGCAGCCTGACAGAAACAGAGATCGACCTTTTGCCGGTTGGTGCCATGATGATGACGCTGGAGTGTGGCATTCGCTTTTTGACCG
>JAGANE010000159.1 GCA_017624395.1 Clostridia bacterium | reverse complement strand
CGGAAGATAGACGGCGGTATCGGGCATAAGGCTTGTCAGCTCCAAGCTTTCTGCCGTCAGTGTTTCACCAAACAGCCGTTTTGCATCAAACGGCGCGTGCGAAAATGGCTCGACCAATTCCTCAGTCAGAAGCGAGAGCATCACCGTGTTGCCGGTAATCGCAACGCCGTCAATGGCTTTGGTGTCGATGTCTGCCTTGGTCGCAAGCTCGGCAAGAATTTCATCAAGGGTTTTGCGAATAGCCTTTGCAAGGTCTTTTGCCTTGCCCGCGAGCGCGGCTTCGATGCGCGAGATGACGTCGGCTCCCCATTCCTGCTGAGGATTGAGACACGAGGTCTCGGCAAGGGGCTTGCCCTTGGTGTCGTAAAGCCGTGCGGCAAGGGTTGTTGTACCAATATCGATGGCAACACCGTATTGCGAAAACGCGGGATTTAATTCGATCTGCGGCAACGCGCCGTCGGTGACGATCTGTGTGTCCGCGCGCTCGGTCAGTGCTTCGATCTCGCACTCCCCCAACGCATAGGTCAGGCAAGCAAGACGGATGCCTCGTGCAAGCTCGTCGGCAGTAAGGTGCTTTCGCTCGGCATCGGTGAGCGCAGAGAGGGTTCCCTTTGCAATCACCTTGCATTTTCCGCATTTTCCGTGACCTCCGCAGGGCTTTTCTCCATTGGTCAGCTCGGATACGGAAATGCCGCAAACGGCAAGCGTTGGCTTGCCGTTTATAATTGCTGTGATCTGTTTCATTGCATTTCTCCGTTCAGCGAAAACAGCACCGCACCGAAATAAGTGACGGTATCCTGCCCGTTGATGTACTTCATGCCTGCCGATTTGGCAAGCGCGGACACGTTGATGCCGTATGCCTCCAAGGAAGGCATTGCACGTTCGGGATAGCGACAAGGCTCGTTTGTGCGTTTGGCGCAGACCTTGCACACGCCGCAACCGCCCGCGCCAAGGTGCAACACCCTTGCAAATTTGGGATCGTCAAAGGTTTTGCGCAAGCCCTGCGCCAAGGGGTAGCTTTTCTTTTTGGCTTCGATCATACCCTCAAAGTCGTAGCTGTCCTCAAGCTCGGTGACGGTCTGGTAGACCAATGCATAGTCGTACTGTCCCACCTCTTGCATGAGCACCTCAATGTCGCCCACGTCGGGCGGACACATCCAGCACTTGCCGTACACACCGCAAGCGTTGGAGGCACACATATCGCGAAAGGCGCGGTCAAGCGAGATCTCTTTCGTTTCAATGACGTTTGCCTTGTACGCACCCAAGGAGAGCGGTACGGCAATCAGTGTGTCAAAGATGTTATTTCCCATAGTATTCATCCACCGCCGCAAAGAAGGCGTTGATGTTCTCCCACGGGGTCATGGGCGGGATGTCACAGCCCGACGAGATCACGAAATTCTTGTGTCCGCAGCAATCGTTCATGATGCGGAGGGTTTCGGATCGGACGGTTTCGGGGGTTCCCATACGGAGTACCCCTGCGGGATCGACGTTGCCCATGATCAGCACGTCATCGGGGAATTTCTCCACCATTGCCTTCATGTCGATGGCGTTACCGAAGTGGTAGGCTTTTGCGCCCGTGGAAAGGATGGAATCGACCATCAGGGGCGTGTTGTCGCCGCAGTTGTGATAGCAGATGATAAATTCATCGTCCTGCACCGCGTCCACGATCTGTTTAACATAGGGCGCGGAAAATTCAGCCTCGAGCGAGGGAGAAAGCAGACCTGCAACCGGCTCTGCCATCATGATGCCGTGGGCACCTGCCGCCTTGTAGGCTTTGGAATATTCGATCAAGAAAGCGGTTGCTTTCTCCAATACCAGATGTACCATGTCGGGATCGTCGTAGCAGTCCACCATGATCTCCGAAACATCGAGCAATCTTGCCGCCAGCGAGAAGGGTCCGATGGTACCTGCAAAGATCGGGCGGTCGGTGATCAGATCAGCCGCCTTTTTGATGGCATCGACGTAAAGTCCCGAACGGCAGGAGCCGACGGCGGGAACTTCCAATGCCTCTGCCTCGTCCATATCGTTGATCAGTCTCCCCTTTACGGTGGGAACCTCATCGTCGGAGACACAGATCGTCGCTCCAAAGCACTCTGCCTCGACCGACAAGTCCATGAGGCTGACCGATGCGGCGGAATCGGTGGCATCGGCAACCAGCTTCATGCCCTGTGCCTGCTTGTCGCTGTCCGAGATCAGCTCACTCACGGGAATGTTCAGTCGGCTGACACAGGGAAATGACAAAATCGGGAGCGCTTTTTTGGTTTGCGCGCCTTTCATTTCATTTAACCATTGATTCATCGAAGATATCATGTTATAACCTTTTCAAAATAATAAAATTTTCAGATACTGTATTTGCTTGACGGCATTATACGGTGCCGTCTTGTCTTGCAACGGTGACTGTTTTGGTCGTAGTGGGATCGACAAAGCTGCAAGTTAAGCATTTCAGCGGTGCGATCTCGGTTTGCTTTACCGAAAGATCGGGTTGTATGCCCGCAAAATATCGCAACAGAACCGTGGCAGGGCCGCCCGACCAAGCGTGATTGCGGGTTCCAAGGTGGTAGAAATCCTCCCACAGCGTGGAGTTTTCGTTTTGGATCAGCGGCTGATAGCGGCTCATCATGCGCGCAAACGCGTCTTGCTTGTATCCCATTTCACACAGCGCGGTCAAAACGTAATTTTCCATATAAGGGGTGCTGTGAAAGACCGATAGCAAAACGTAACGGATCATCGGATATTTTTCTTTTGGGCAAAGACCCGAAAGTACCGCCATCGCGTTGGCGCGGTCGTCCACCACACCGTTGCTTGCATAGTATCCAAGCCGCTTTTCGGCTTTCCAATATCGTGCTTCAAAATGCGTCTCGATCGCATGGGCGCGTTCCTGCAAAAAGCTGTCAAATCGGTGGTCGTCCAATATCTCCGCCATGGTTTTGGCAAAGCGGAGCGCCGAATAATACCAACAAATATTTAATATCGGCTTGTCGCAGTTGTAAAGATGGTCGTACCACTCCCAATTTCCTTGCCGCGGTAGCACCACGCCGTCCCCGTCGGTTCCCCATAGCATCAGATAGCGCACGGCAGGCTCAAAGGAAGCGCGCAAGATATCCTTGTCCTGCGTGGCGTGATAGTAGGTGGCGATCATGCCGTGCTCGCTGATGGCGTTCAGGCTTTGCGAGGGAAGCTCCGACCAATTGTCCCCCGGGACGTTGCCCACCAAACGGTCGCCCTTGCGAAGATTGATAAAATCCAAAATGGCCTTTTTCAAAAGGAGCAGCCCGTTTCGATCCAACAGATAGACCACCTGCGGTGCCTGCACCGAAACGTCACCGATCCACTGTCCGCGCTCGCGGTCGGGGCAATCCATATAGTTTTCGCGCATACAGACCCGCAACGTGCGCACGCATTTTTCAAACAGACGGTTTACCTGCGCGTCGTTGGTTACAAACGAGGTGGTCACGCGGCTGTCGTATCCGCTTTCACGGTAGCCAAGCTCTAAAACCTCCACGCCGTCGGGGATCGTAAACAGGATCTTTTCTCCAAATATCCAATCCAACAGTTCAAATTCCTGCTCCCCCTCGCGGCAGATATACTCGGCGCGGTGTCCAAAATAGCGGTTCAGATCTCCCGGGCCTCCGTTGACGCAATAACGGTCGGAGCAGACCTCGATTTTGACGTTTTCGGTTGCCCGTACGCGAAAATAGGGCGAAAAATGCATCGCGTAGGGAAGCGTAACCGTGTATCCCGTTGCGTTTTTTTGGGAGGGGCAGGCAATTCTGTCCGTGAAAAAGAGGGCGGGCACACAGCGCTCGATCAAATTTCCCCAAGGCCGATCTCCGTAAGCACCAAGAACCGTGGCGGTACCGCAGGCGGGTTCGATCGCGGGGCAAAGCGAAAAGGGCTGTACCGTTGCGTGATAGACTGTGTGATTGCCGCCGTACAAAAAGGTGCGTTCCTTTTCAGAGGGGGCTTGATAGGCCGTATGGATCCTGCAAACCGTGCTTTCGCAGGAATACAGCGAAAGGGCCTCGCAGGAAAGGATCAATCCCGCTTTTTCGCAGTGCGTATTGTTTCTTCCGCCGTTTCCGTAATACCAAACGTGCAGCTTGATCTCATTGTGTCCCGCGTGAAGATATTTTGCAATATCGACCCGATCGTAGTATCCGCATTCAGGCAGGCTTTCGCGAAACAGCCCACCGTCAAACACGGCCAATTCTTCGTTTACAAACAGCCAATACTTGGTTTCACAGCCGATATGGAGGATTACCGAAGGCAAAGGCTCCGATACCTCGGCGGTAAATAAAAACTCTGCCCGTTGATTTTTTTCAAATTGATCGGTAGGCCAGATCCATTTTGCGCGTTGAAACATAAACAGCCTCTTTCCGGTTTTTAAATTTTGATTTTTTTGATCTCTTCCGCGTAATACTGCACCAACTCAAATTTGGAGCCGGGCATAATGCGATGGTCGGGACAAGGGATAAAGCCGCCCATGGAGGCCAATCGCTTCATGCGCTCGATCTCCGCGTCCACCGCCGCCTTATCCTTGCGGAACGCGGTCTTATCCATACCGCCAACGCCAAGCAACTTTTCGCCGTATTTTTTACGGGCAGGCTCAAATTGATCGCCCCAAGTGCCGATCTCAATGGGAAACAGCACGTTTACCCCGTTTTCGATCCACGTGGGGATCAAGGCCTGGGTTACGCCGTCGCAATCCAGCGAGATAATGTCAATGCCGTATTGACGGCAAAGGTCGTTACGCTTTTTGTAGTGCTTTGCGCAAAGCTCGTCAAACAGCTCGGGGGAAAGCAACGGGCCGTTTTTAAAGCAGATATCCTCCCAATAGTGCGCAAAGTCAAATTTTGCCCCGGTTTCCAACACGGCTTTAACGCATTGATATTGCATTTCCGCATAGGTATCCACAATGTCGGCAAACAGCTCCTCGTCCTCGTCGTAAATAAGATAGCTCATACCCATAACAGTGGTGATGTCGCGGATCTGTCCCATCACGCTTCCGATATGCAAGCCGATCGGAATTTCTTGGTTGCGCGTTTCGTTAAAGCGCTTGAAAAAATCGAAATCGACTCTTTTGGGAGAGAACTGCATTTTCGGCTTGAACAGCGTTTCAAAGGCCTCGCGATCCTTTAACAGATAATCGTCCTCAGAGGGAATGGAAACGATGCCGGGCTTGATTTTTTCGATGACACCGTTGGGCGTGACCACGCGGTGCGAGCCGTCCGGCAGCACCTCCAACACCTTTTTTTCAAAGGAGGGGAGCAAGCGGTTTCGGGTTCCAACCGTGGTAAACCAGTTGCAATCCCAACCAACGAGCTTATCAAGCTCCCGATCTCCCTCCGAGCCGTCGCGTCTTGCCGCCACCGCAAGCTCCTTGGAGATATGCCCTTGCTCTGCCCATTCGCCCAATAGTTCCGGCCAATACCCAAAATGCAAGGCGGGCATACGATCTACATTCTTGTAATGCAAGATATTCATACAACGTTCTCTGGTTGTCAAAATTCTTCCCCCTCTCAATTCATATTTTTTTGCAAAATCCTGTTATTAAACGTTGCAAAGCGCTACTGCAGCATCTGCCGCACTTGCCGCATCGGATGTATAACAATCCGCTCCAATTTGATCGCAAAATTCCTGATTGATAGGCGCGCCGCCAATCATGATCTTAACCTTGTCACGAATGCCTGCTGCCTCTGCCGCCTTTACCACGTCCGCCATGATGTTCATGGTAGTGGTCAGCAATGCGGAGCAGCAGATCACCTGGCAGTTCTGCTCGATTGCGGTCTGAATAAACTTTTCAGCGGGCACGTCGGTTCCGAGGTCGACCACCTCCAAGCCCTTTCCCTCCATCATCATCTTGACAAGATTCTTTCCGATATCGTGAAGGTCGCCCTGCACCGTACCGATGCAGACCTTGCCCGTTGCCTTGACACCTGCCTCAGCCAAGTGCGGCTTGAGGATCTGCGCGCCCATGCTCATCGCTCTTGCCGCTACCAATACCTCGGGAACGTACACCTCGTTATTTTTAAATTTTTCACCAATAATACCCATTCCGTAAAGGAGTCCCTCGTTCAAAATCTGTTCGGGCGAATGTCCCTCATCAAGTGCCTTTTGTACCAGTTCTTTAACGATCTTTGCTTTACCCTTTTGCAGGTTCTCCGAAATTTCTGCTAAAATGCTCATGATAAATTCTCCTTGATTATTTATATTTATTTCTTTCTTTTTAGATTTTTCAGACGTCAACTGACGGTATTGACCTGGAGACATATGCATCCGCACGCTGAAATTATGATAAAAGGTCGGAATGTCACGAAGACCGCAATTCTCCACAATCTCGTCTACATTCATATTGGTTTCCCGAAGCAGCTTGCATGCATGGTCGATCCGCACATCTCGCAAATACTCGGAAAACATCTGCCCCGTCAAGCCCTTGAAAATACGGCTCAAATGAGATTGGCTGATAAACAAAGCTTTTGATGCCGATTCCAATGTGAAATTGCAATCCTTGTAATACTCCTTTGCCATCCGCATCACCGACAGCACCAAACTCCACTCCTTTGAGGAAACGGGCGTATCGTTCTTAATGGCACAATTGATGTATCTGCCAACAGAAATCAAAAGCTGGATCAAATACGTTCGGACCGCCTCTCGCCATTCCAAACGCTTTTCGGTCAGTTCGCTTTCCATGCTTGTCAGCAAGCCGTCCACCTCTCGCCGTTGTTGTTCATTCAGCAACACGTATGCCACCGTAGCACTGTCGTTAAATACGCCGTAGCAATACCGCGCGTTTGCAACGTTTGCGGTTTCATCGTCAAACCAATCCGTGGGAGAGAACAAAAGCAGATCGACCACCATTCCTTCCCTGCTGTCCGACAGGAAATATCCATGCGGCGTGTTTGGGGGAACAATGTAGATATCTCCCGCCCTGCAAGGGCTCTCCTGATCGAGCACCCGATGTATCCCGCATCCCTCCACGATCCGACAAATGTGAACACAGTTATCGGAAAGCAATTGGGTGGGCGTAGCTTGGGAGCGGTAAACCTCCTCATGAAAGACCGAAATTCCGCCATCGGTCTTTTGCTCCAAGAGATTGATCTCGTGGATTTTCATCCACCGACGTTCTGTTTTCATCTCGGACTTACCCCCTCCGCTCGTTCAACTTGCTAAAATACAATCCATCTTCTTCATCAAAACGGTACCTATCTTACTTCAATTATATCATTATTTTTGCAAATTGTAAATATGGAATTCTTCTTTTTTGGACTTCTTCAAAAAACAAAACCATATAAAAGGTTTCTGTTGAGAATCAAAAAATGCCGCTCGACACGAAAATCAAACGACACTTTTTTGAAATGCATTCATATTCTTCACTTTTTAAATGAATCCAGTTATTTTGGTTATCTTGGTCCACTTCCTGAAGTCCGATGCTGTCGGGCATATAACGCAGAAGAACGTTGATCACACGGCTATTACGCTCAGGGGTTTGGTCATAGGTTTTTACATTAAAGCTCATCGTGGAGAAATCGCTTTTACCTGTAGCCACGATCGCACTGTCAATGCTAACATTTTGCTCAATAACCTGTTTTGCGGAAAAGAATTACCAATTGCAAAATTGAAACGAATTGTTATCGTTTATGAACGCTTGAACCGTTTGATCTCCAATCCAAAAAAGATGCCCAACACAACAAAATAGAATGCAAACAAAGAAATAAATATCCAATCGGGTTTGTGATCCCAAATACAAGCACTGATCAAATTTGCCTCAATTAAATACATACAAACAATTTGAACGACATCATACGCCGAAAGCGGAGAAACGTAAAGAATGAGATGTAATATTGGCAACGTCAACGGCTGATAAAAGATAAAAGAAAGTGCAGACAGCGTTCTACCGTAAGCAAACCAACTCATCGCCGTACAAGCCACAAGCCACACGAGCAATAAAATCCATAAAACGGTCGGTCTCTTTGTTTGATTGGAATAGATAAAGTTTTTCATATTATCCCCTTTTTAATATATCACCAAAATCATGTTAATTATTATGTTATAAATTATAACATATAATTATTGATTTTGTCAAGGTATAATTATATTTGAGGTGATATTATTGAAAGACAAAATTTTTATAAGTAAAAAGAAATTACAAGGAGAAGACGGTTACAAAACATTCTCCATTCGTCTCAAAGACGATACTGTTGAAAAATTAAACAAATTGGCAGCAGATTCCAACAGATCAAGAAATGAGCTTGTAGGGATATTGCTTGATTATGCAATTGAAAATTGTGAAATTATAGAAAAATAATATTACACATTCTGTCAATGTTATTTTGCTAAAATTCTCTCCCTCCGTCTTTTGCTACGCAAAATCCACCTCCCTCCTCAGAGGGAGGCAAAATAGACACCTCTTAAGGATGGAGCGTCGAGGACGTCGCTCCGATTTGACGTCCTCTGACGCTCCATTTATGTGGCAAGACTGTGGGAGAAAAGTTGTTTTCCGTTGTTTCACCTCATCCGTCAGCCGACAAGCGGCTGACACCTTCCCCTCAGGGGAAGGCTTAAGTAACCATTGCCACGGCAAGACTAACTTTTTCGGGAGAGGTGGCAGGGTTAGTGGCCCCTGCCGCCTACCGACAGTATCTATGCGGCTACGAATGAATTTTATCTAACCACAATAAAAAATGCAGTGAAAGTTTTGGAAAAGGGTTTGGGGAAAACTTTTTTCAAAAAGTTTTCCCCCCAAAAAAAAGAAAAAAGCCAAAACAGACACGTGGGAGAGGAATCCTATTGCAAAAGGGTTCCTCTCCCACATGTTTATTCATTTTGATCTTATAGCTCGTCGATATATCTGCAAGCATTGAGGGCGGCGACGGCGCCGTCTGCAATTGCTGTAGAGACCTGGCGGATCGTCTTGGAGCGGCAATCTCCTGCCACAAACACGCCCTTTGTTTGGGTACGGCAGGTCTCGTCGGTATCAAAATAGCCCTGCGCATTGAGCGCGGCAAGATTGACAAACGCTCCGTTTTCGGGCACCAGACCAATGGCAACAAACATTCCGTCCAGGGCAAGCTCGGTGCGGGTGCCGTCAGCGGTGCGCTCCACGGTGATTCCCGAAAATTCGGGGGTATCGGCAATCTCGGCAACCACGGTACCCGTGATGACTTCCACGTTTCCGCGCTTTTGCAAAATCTCTTGCAAGCGTTTTTCTCCCGTGAGAAAATCCAAGTTTTGAATGACGTAGACCTTTTTACAGCCCTCGGAAAGCAAGATCGCCTCTTGCAGTGCGGAGTTTCCTCCACCGATGAGCGCTACGGTCTTGTTTTTATAAAACGCTCCGTCGCAGACCGCGCAAAACGAAATACCGTCTCCGATAAAGCGCTCCTCATTCGGCAAGCCCAGATGACGGTGACGCGCACCGTTGGCGATGATGACCGCTTGTGCCTCGTAGGTGCTTCCCTCCTCGGTCTCCACCACCTTTTTGCCGTCCTCGTCACGGATTGCCGTAACCGTCTCCACCTCAACGTCCGCGCCCTGCGACAGCACCTGACTCACAAGCTTGTCGGCAAGCTCACTTCCGCTGATGCTTTCAAAGCCCGGATAGTTTTCTACCTTGGGAGAATATACGATCTGTCCGCCAAAAGCGTTCTTTTCCAAAATCAAAACGCTTTTGTTCGCCCGTCTCGCATATACGGCGGCACACAATCCCGCAGGACCGCCGCCAACTATAATAATATCATACATATCTTTACTCCTTCTATCATGGGGCTTTGCCCCATATCCCATTTAAAACGAAAAAAGGCAATCTGTTTTCTTAAAAAATGTAACGGAGGGGGTGCGGGAACAATGTCATTGAGTTAAGAAATTATAAAAGGCTTTGTTCTCTTAATGACATTGGGTACGGGGGAGGCACTTTTTTTAAGGCGCCTCCCCCGCCAATATGATTTTAATTCACCGAAACGGTTGCTTGAATAAACTTTTTGATGTTGGGAACAGAAACAAACTTTTCTGCCTCGCCGCCAACAACGTTGACCAGCGTGGGAGCCTGCTTGATCTTGAGAGATTCGGTCAAAGCCACGTTCTCCTCGGCAAGGATCTTGGTATAAGCCACGCCTGCCTTGCTCAGCAGTGCCTCTGCGATCTTACAGTTGGGGCAGGTAGCAGACGCAAACAGGTAGATACCGTCGGAAAGTGCCGCGCTGTTGGCGCAATCATTGCAGCTTTCCTCGCTCTTGGGACCGCTATGCGTCAGCACCGAGGTCTCAATGTTGTAGACCTTGCGCTCCTTGTATTCCTGCGACTTACCAACGTTCCAGTTCTTAACGGGACGGTAGTAGCCCGTAATACGGCTGTAAACCTCAGCCTCCTTGCCGCACTTGGGGCAGGTGAAATGCTCGCCTGCGATATATCCGTGCTCGCGGCAAACCGAATAGGTGGGAGAGATCGAATAGTAAGGCAGACGGTAGTTGTCCGCGATCTTGCGCACAATGGTTGCGGCAGCCTTCCAATCGGGAAGCTTTTCGCCAAGGTAAGCGTGGAACACGGTTCCCGAGGTATACAGTGTCTGCAGCTCATCCTGAACGTCAAGTGCCGTAAAGATATCCTCGGTATAGCCAACGGGCAGATGAGAGGAGTTGGTGTAGTAAGGTGTCTCGCCCTCCGATGCGCAAATGATGTCGGGGTAACGCTGACGGTCATGCTTTGCAAGACGGTAGGAGGTGGACTCAGCGGGAGTTGCCTCCAGGTTGTAAAGGTCGCCGTACATTTCCTGATAGTCGGAAAGGCGCTCGCGCATATGGTTCAGCACTTCCTTGGTGAACTCCTGCGTTTCCTTGTGCGTCAGATCCTTTTTGATCCAATCGGCATTCAGACCTGCCTCGTTCATGCCCACAAGACCGATGGTCGAGAAGTGGTTGTTGAAGGTGCCGAGGTATCTCTTGGTATAGGGATACAGTCCCTCGTCAAGCAGCTTTGTGATGATGGTACGCTTGATCTTGAGCGAGCGAGCCGAAATATCCATCATATGGTCAAGACGCTTGAAGAAGTCCTCCTTGTTCTCCGAAAGGTAAGCAATGCGGGGCATATTGATGGTAACGACACCGATCGAACCGGTGCTTTCGCCGCTTCCAAAGAAGCCGCCCGACTTTTTGCGCAATTCACGGAGATCCAGACGCAGACGGCAGCACATACTGCGCACGTCGGAGGGCTCCATGTCACTGTTGACGTAGTTGGAGAAATAAGGGGTACCGTACTTGGAGGTCATCTCAAAGAGAAGCTTGTTGTTCTCGGTCTCGGACCAGTCAAAGTCACGGGTAATGGAATAGGTGGGAATGGGATATTGGAAGCCACGTCCGTGTGCGTCACCGTCGATCATCGTCTCAATGAAGGCACGGTTGATCATATCCATTTCCTTTTTGCAATCGCCGTACTTGAAGTCCATTCTCTTACCGCCGACAATCGCATACTCGTCCTCAAGGTCGTGAGGAACCGTCCAGTCAAGCGTGATGTTGGAGAAGGGTGCCTGCGTACCCCAACGGCTTGGGGTGTTGACACCGTAGATGAAGGACTCGATGCACTTCTTAACGGCATCGTAGGAAAGATTGTCGGCTTTGACAAAGGGAGCAAGATAGGTATCAAACGAGGAGAATGCCTGCGCGCCTGCCCACTCGTT
>JAGANE010000021.1 GCA_017624395.1 Clostridia bacterium | reverse complement strand
GGATGTTCTCGCATATGCACAACGACCACGTGGGTACTTTTATCGAGTTTGCTTCTAAGTATTCGAGTCGGGTTGAACTGCAAAACGTAGTGCTGAACATTCCGTCCGAGGAAATTTATACGATGTATGGGGCCTCACCGTCCGTTGATCCATATTCAATGGGACAGTACGGAATTCCCAAGGTGAAGACAGCATTGGAAAATACGTATCCCAAAACGCAGATCATTATTCCGCACACGGGACAGACCATGTGGTTTGGAGATGCAAAGGTGGAGGTTATGTACACCCACGAGGATCTGGCACCGCAATTGTTGGAAGACACAAACAATTCCAGCACCATGTATGTGGTCAACCTTGGTGGAGAACGAATTGCGCTTCTCGGAGATTTGCATCATTTAGGTTCAAAGGTCGTTTACAAAATGTATGGGAACTCGGTTGATGTGAACTTCCTTCAAACGGCACACCACGGTCTTGGTGGCGGAGATTTAGAGATGTATGCGGGGCTGAATGCCGAAACTTCATTGTGGACGGTAACCTACAGTACCCTTCTCAAGTTGGGACACTATAATCATCCTCAGGTATTCCGTCCGGATTTGACTGATGAACATTTGATGATGGATACGGGTGACACGATAATGATCATACCTTTGCCGTATTCGGTTGGATCCTTGTCTGCTTTTTTGAGAGAATTTCCCGATGAATGATCAAAAGGAGAAAACCATATGACTATAAACTTGAGTGATTCCTTGGGGAAAATACGAAATTACGTTCTTGAGTTTGACATTGCAATTTTGAATGCAGATCTTCGATATATGGGAGGATTGGAGTTTGGTTTTTCTCAAACTGTTGACGCTCCCTTGACGGATGACCGTGGGATTCGTTTGATTTGGGATGATGGAGTCATAGGCTCGGATTGCTTTGTTCCATGCGGCTCGTCCAGAGATTTTGAAAAACTTTGGACACATGTGGTACAGGGAAAAGTTTGCAAGTATCGTTTTTTCGTTCAAAAGCATAGGTTTGTTGGTGTGACGATTACCTGTGATCTTGATGTTGCTATTTTTTGCGCTGAGGACAAGAGCGCTTTGATTTGCGATGCAAGCTCCCTGATATTTGACATTCAATTGTCTAAAGAGAGTCCAAAATTTACTCAGATGACAATCAAGCACTTTTCGGTAGAGCCGATGGAGGATTGCACGGTCGGTGTGTATCGCGGAGCTCCTCCAAGAGAAAAGCAATGGTACAACGACACGCCTGAAACAATTTATCAAACGGGTGCGGTGTTGCATTACATGGATTTTTCCAGGTTGCGTTTTTTCAAAGACTGTAACTACTTTCTGACCAACGACACCCCGGTGCTGTACGCGGGGATAAATGACAAAAGACTAAAGATCCTTACGGGCATGACCCCGGCTCAGTTGCTATTTTGGGGAAATGCCATACCGCGACAGATTCAAAGTTACCATTTGCGCATTCGATTCCGCTTTTGCAACGGTGGCGGAAAAATTGGTATTTATCATGATGCAAAGCCTGATCTTGGCGGTAAGCTTGGAGTACAAACGAAGTCTACAATCAGCATGATTGGTGCAAACGGCGATTTTGATGGGTTTTCAGTATCCGATATGTTTAAAAAACGATATGTTGCCGCAGTACAAAAACATTCATGGATGACCGCAACGTACATTTGCAAAGAAGGAAAGCTTCAATGTGTTCGGTTGGAATTGGCAGACGGTCTTCCGGCAGAGAGCGAATCTTTGCTTCCTACCGCTACGTCTCATAGGTTGGTTGGAGGAGCCAAGGGTATTCGCATTGGAGCAGAATCAGCCATCGAGATTTCGGATGTTCTAATGCTTGCAGGTGATTGTGATGGCGTGCCCCCAATATGGCTGTGGCCCGAGTGTGAAGGCGATCTTGTAACGAATGTGTTCCAAACACCAACCGAACTGCGTCATTATCAAGTTGGATTGGCAGAAGAAAAAAGTCCGCTTCGTCTGATCGGACTTATCAATCATGAAAACTATAAAGATGTTTTGGAGAGTTATGGCTTTTCTTTGACTGTAAAGACAAAGGACGGCAATATCACCAAACAGAAGATATGCTCCAATGAGGCGCAAGTTTTCATCCCTTCGGTAGACGAATTATCTCTTGATCCTTGCTCCGCTATCGAATTGGACCGCATGTATATCTATGCATCCGAGCCGTTGCTTTTTGATACGGCATCGATAGAGGAAATTCGTGCTTGTGCATTTGCGATCCGGTCTGACGGAAAATGCATCACCGATTGTGAAAAGGTCTTTACGGTTGAGAATGGAAAGATCGTTTCCGATGAGGCGACGATGCTTGGCGAGATTGGTGGGATTTTTGGGGAAAGAAAATACGGCAGTATTCCATCGTATCGCAAGAGCGGATTTGATTATTTGATACGCTCGGAGTACAATTCCTATCATGTGCTTGTTGAGAACACCTCTTGCGAGGAATACGAAGCATATCTGGAGAAATTGGAAAAGAGCCATGGCTTTACACCGCACGATCGGCGTGAAGTGAACGGAAACCTATTTGCATCCTATACTGATGGCAGAACAAATCTGTTTGTCAATTATATTGCATATCAAAAAACGGTTCGCATTGCGGCGGATCTTGCAAAGATCAGCGCATTGCCGCCCCTAACCTCTGATTTCCAAAAGGCGGTCACAACACCGCAATTGACGCAGATCAATGCTTGTCATTGCTTTTTGCTGCGTTTGTCGGACGGACGGTTTATTATTCACGACGGCGGCATGGATTTTGATTGCAACCACACGGTGCTGTTCGAGCAATTGAATCGGCAAAACGTGTTGGGGGGAAAACCCGTGATTGCGGCGTGGATGTTTTCGCATATGCACAACGACCATGTAGGAACATTCGGACAGTTTTGGAGATATGCACATCAAGTGGAGTTGCAACGTGTGATCTGGAACATTCCTTCTTATGATACCATCACTGTTTACGGACAGCGCGCTGCAAACACGGTGTTGATGTGTGCACAGATCCCTATGGTTCAGAAAACGCTTGCAAAATATTTCCCCAAAGCGCAACTTATCATCCCGCACGCGGGGCAGATGATGAAGATCGGAGACGCAACCGTCGAGGTGCTTTATACACATGAGGATTTTGTTCCAATTCCGATGACCGAAACCAACAATACCAGCACGATGTATCGAATTGGCATTGCGGGACAGCAATTGGCAATTTTAGGTGATTTGCACCACGTCGGTTCCAAAATTGTTTACAAGATGTATGGCAATGACGGTGCGATCAAATGTGACATTTTGCAAGTGGCACATCATGGTCTTGGCGGAGGTGATTGGCAACTTTATGATGCATTGAATGCCGATACGGCGTTGTGGACAAACAACTATGAACAAATCAAAGATCTGCATTTGTACAACCGTCCGGATGTGTTCAACCTTGTGGCAGTAAAGGAAAATTTGATCATGAGCAAGAAGGACACTGTTTTGATCTTGCCATTGCCGCACAAAGTGGGAGATAGTCACGATTTTGAGAGACATTTTTCAAAATGATTTCAAACACTCTTTATTGTACCCCAACCGGAAGCGTTCCGGTAAAAAAATATATTTTTTATTGCTTCGTAAAAAACGAAGCGGAAAGGAAACAACCATGAAACGTAAAAACACCACCCCCACGCGCCGTAGAGCTGTTCGGGCAGCTGCGGCACTCATCGGTATTCTGATGCTGTTGTCGTCGGTTACGGTTTTACCCGTATTTGCCGAAGACACGGTATCGGATTACACGGTTGACTTAGTTCAACTCTACAAAGACAAGGAGCTTACCGAAGATTACGATGTCAAAGCAAATGGCGAGGATATCGCAAACATCAACGTTATTGCAAACGGTAGCGTTTCTTCTGCCATCTTGTCCCAGAATGGTTTGAATGTAGGTTACGGTTACAAATCTAACGCGGGCGTTACCATCCAAACTCCCGAAACGGGCAATTTTGTGATCGAAGTTGAGGCATCTTTGCAAGATTTTGACACAACAGAGGATGCATACGATTCGACAAACAACCGCTATCCCTATACCATGGAATTCAGTTATGATTACAGTGAGAGCACCAAGGGTTGGTCAAATAACAGCTATTTGGGTCTGACTTGGAACTCGACCGGCGCAACCGGCTATAATAAGTTCGAAAAGAAAGTCTCCAATGATGAGGGTGCACTGTTTGAAAGTATGTTTGCCGACGGCGAGACTTGCCACTATGCTTTTTATATTCAAAACGGCGTATTTACGAGAATGACGGTTAGTTGCGGAGACGTTTTTGCTACTGCCAGTGTTAAATCAGGTAATGCCGCAGAAAATGGATTCTCGGCAGCGAGCGGCTTGTTTGCTTTCCGTTCAAGATCGTTTGGTGAATATGCCGGCGAACATTCTATCAACATTACCAAAATTTCGGTAACCAGCACCGAGGCTTCTACACTTGACGCCAATCGCACCGTGCCTACCAATCCTGCAACCAACTATACGGATAAGGAAGGCGTAAACTATACCGTTGGTACCGTGTTGCACAACATGGATTTCTCCAAGATTGATAATTTTTCGGATACCGGTTACTTTGTTACAAAGGATAGCCAAGAAACTTCTGTCTATGTTGGTGACACTTTGATGTTTACAACCAATACTAAGTGGGCGTATTTGGCTTTCACAGCGAACAACATTCCCAAAAACATTCAAGATTACACCGTATCCTTCCGTTTCCATTTCTTGACTGCAAGTTCCGTGGGACGCATTCAGTTGGTTCATGGTAGCGGCGTGGATAATGCGGGTAAGTTTCAGAATCTTAATTATGTCCAAGATTTTAGACAGTCTGGTACGTTTGACGGCAATACTATCACCAACGCAGATAGTATAGGTAAGGGTGATTGGGTTACCGTAACCAGCTCCTATGCAAGCGGTAAGTTGGATCAGGTGATCTTCACCTATGATGACGGTACCTCCCAGATCTTTGATTGCAGTGCTAAGAATTTCCCCAAGGGAAGCGAATTTATCGTTCGTTTTGCAACAGCACAAGCTGTTGAGTTCTCCGACGTACAAATCGTTGCAGGTTCTTATGCTCAGCAAAAGGCATCCAACAAGGGCTTGTTGTTCCCCGAGGCGGACAATGCATTGGTACAAACCGTAAAG
>JAGANE010000158.1 GCA_017624395.1 Clostridia bacterium | reverse complement strand
TAAATGGTTTGTATTTCGCAATAAAAAGCAGTAATTAACCGTGTGTCCCCCCTCTCTTTTGCATAACGCTTCTTTTCAAACAACATTCCTCCTTCCTTTTTTGCTCCATAAAAAACAGTGCAAACGGTTATTGATTTAGTTCTTCCAATTCAAGCTTTGCTGCACCGTAGTATTTTGCATACCAAGATCCCATTGCCTTTTCGTTGGACCAGATCATGTAAGGCGCAACGTAGAAAATCTGCGCCAGGTTAGAGTCTCCTCTGTTCAGCAATGCCAAAGCAGGCTCGGCTGCAAGATTGTCAAAAATCAGATCCAACATTTCGGTATCCTGCGGCTCCTTGCTTGCGCGAAGTCCAAGCAGCACGTCATAAAACTCATGCTTGATCTCGGTTTCACCATAGTAGGAGAAAAGCTCCAAAACCTCTCCGGTCAACTGCGGATTCTTAACGATGCTGGGAACTACAAAATATCCCGCCCAGTCAAGGTTGTTCCACTCCATCCCTGCGTTAATTGTAGGATACGGCAGTACACCGATGGAAACCTCCGACCCCAACATCTGCTGGATCATTTCTTCTACGCTTGCAGTGGAGAAGAATACGCGTCCCGTATCCATGTGCAAAATTTTATCGGCTTGGTCCCAGTTCCAGCCGTAGAAGTAATTGGAATCGGTGATGCTTACTAGCTTTTTGAAAATATCAAAAATGCCCTCGTTAAACGCCTTTAATTCATATTCCCCATCCTCGGTGATGGAAACGTGGAAGTATCGGCTTGCCGTAGGAAACGAGCACATCTCCCAGTTAACGTCAGAAACAAAGCCGTAGGTTCCGTCCATCGGGTTTGACAACGTATCGTTGAGACTGATGTCTACAAGCTGCGCATAGGTGAACATTTGGTCAATCGTCCAAGTTTTATCACGGACGTGCTGATACAGCGTATCTACACCAACTTCCTCATATGCATCCGCCATCGTTTTATTAAACAGCATAAACGTGGGACGGTGCAAAATAAAGTCACTACTGCCAAGATATTTGCCGCCACGGTACTGCAACGAGTCCATAATCTTGTTGTTCCAATATTCATCGTTGAAGGATACGCCCGGCAGATTTTGAATATCATAGATGTATTCAGCAGTCATCAGACTTGCCAAGTCCTGGAAGCAGTGCGTTAACACAACCTGGTAATCGTCAAGTCCGCCAAGGATCTGCTGCTCCAGCTTTGTATACAAAGCCCCATGTCCGAGATCGTATTTCTCGTGGTAGATCTCAATACCAAGGTGCCCCTCAATTGCCACCTCTCGATTGTAGTTTGCCTGAGAGATGTTTGAGCTTTCTGACAGATCCTCTGCCCAATAGTAGTTGTCAAACAGTCCGCCCGTGGGATTGAGAATGGTAAAATCGGAATTGTAATTGTTTTGCGCAATTCCCGCAATTGCATTTGAGGTTTCGGTGTTATCATTGGTTTGGGTATTGTCTGTAGCCGGCGGCTCCTTTTCGCACGATGCAAAAACGGGCACCATGATAGCAACCAAAAGCAACAAACAAAGTAATCTTACTAAATTTTTCATAGTTACCTCCTGTGAATTTATTTTTTTAGGGTTTGAAAGTCTCGCACGGCGGATCCCTTGGATTGAAATGTCCCGAAAGCACCGGTACACTCTCAATCGCTCCGCCCTGTATCACAGAAAATACAGATTTCATACGCTCCTCCTTTCCAGCAAAATAACAGTTCCGTTATTTTTACACCTTGGGAACAATTTTTACTTTATAGCATTCGGATCCGGTCCAAAAGATATTATTGCAAACAATGTAAAACGTGTCGTTGTAAATATCAATGTTTTCCACCTCGCGTCCCATTTTTAACGGAATGCGCTCAAGGAATTTTCCCGTACGGATATCAAATACCACAATGTTGCAGCGGATATCCGAGTGGTTGTTCTTATTTTGCCAATATTCGAGATAATAAATAAATTTATCATCGGTCGTCAAGCCCTGACTTCCAAAGTTTCCGTTTTCGGAAAATTCTGCCCCCATAATTCCCTCAATAGAAAACTCTTTTTGGAATCTGTAATTTTCATCATAGATATAAAATTTGGAGTTATCGGCAAGCACGTAGATTCTCAGGTCGGGATTATAGGAAATTGCCCAACAAGGCGACATATGCACCGTCTCTTTGATTGTCAGTGTGTCGGGATCAATCAGATGGTAGGCGGTTCCCGCCTCCGAAACAATGACCGTGTTGGTATGAGGATTGTACGTTGCATCGTTGGCGTGTCCCATCATAAGATCCTTGCTTACTTTCACAAGCGTTTGCTTTTCAATATCAAACTTTAAAATCTGACACTTGGTGGGAGACACCGAGTTGTCGGTGATCATGCAATAATAATAGTACGTACCGTCCGTGCATCCGCCCTGTGCCCATGGGATCCGCTCACCTGTCGAAGTTGTCCCTCCACTGACGGACAGCTTTGGTAATAGGGTGTGCTGAGCAGTCAATTCAAAGCCTTTTCCGATATAATCGTTATACGAATAATCGGAGCCGTCAAATCTCTTGCTGTAAGTATTTGAAATCATCCAAACCCCGCGATTTAATTGCTCGGAAGGAATCTCCAGCATGTTGATTAAATGCTCAATTGCTTTTTCCAGCATTACGACATCCGAGCCAGCCGCAACAATCTTACCGTTGATCACCGAAACCGAATACTGATATTGACCAAGCTTTTTCTTTGCCTCTGCCGATTCGGGACGGTTGGTGTCGCCGATTAAAATTTCAATCATCCCTTCCGAAAGCTGACGTGTATCCGCGATCGTCTGCACGGTAGAATTGGTTCTTTTTTCAATGGCGGTGCTCAATTTGGCACACAAGGACTTAACATCGGTATTTGCATCCCTTGCTCGCACAATTCCGCAATAAGCCTTCTGATCTGCCGCCAGTAACAGCGAATCCTCCGAGGCATTGGGAGCCTGCGTTGTTTCCGCCCCCGTCGTCTGTCCCTCGTTGGTAGACGTATTTTGGCAGGATGCCAACAAAATCAGAGAAAGCAATAAAAGTATAGCACGCATCAAAGCTCTTTTTTTCATATCAAAGTACCTCTCTTTCTTCAAACAAATTTACCAAGAATATAGGAACGGTTCTCCGTGACCTTAAAGCGTTGGAACAAGCTCAACACGGTAGCACTCTGCTCCTGTCCACTGTATATTATTACATACAATATAAAAGCTGTTGTTCCAAATGATAATATTTTCCACCTCGCGTCCCATATGCAACGGAATACGGTCAATATACTTTCCTTTAATAATATCAAAAACTACAATGTTACAGCGAATATCCGACGTGGTATTGTTGTTTTGCCAATACTCCAAACAGTAAACGTATTTATCATCACTGGTAATTCCTTGCGTCGCCATATGTCCTATCGGATACGCCGAAAGCAAAACGCCTTCAATGGAGATTTTTCTTTGAAATTGAAAATTATCATCATAAAAATAGATATAAGAATTGTCGGCAAGAATATATAAATGACGCTCGCTATTGTATGAAATCGCACCGCTATACGCCATATTCACTGTCTCTTTGATCGTCAACGTATCGGGATCAATGATGTGATAGACCGATCCACTCTCCGAAACAACAATCGTGTTGTTGTGCGGATTGTACGTTGCATCGCTTGCATGTCCCATCATAAGCTCCTTGCTTACTTTCACAAGCGTTTGCTTTTCAATATCAAACTTTAACATTTGGCACCTGGTGGGAAGCACCGAATAATCGGTAATCATGCAATAATAAAAGTACGTACCGTCCGTGCATCCGCCTTGCACCCACGGAATACGCGCCCCGGTCGAAGTTGTCCCTCCGCTGGCGGACATTTTGGGTAACAATGTGTGCCGAGCGGTCAATTCAAATCCCTTTCCGATATAATCGTTATATTTGTAACCGGAACCGTCAAATTTCTGGTTATAGGTCTTTGAAAGCGCCCAGATACCGAGATCTAATTGTTTGGAGGGGACCTCTATCATGTCGATCAAATGCTCAATTGCCTTTTCCAGCATCACGACGTCCGAGCCAACCGCAACGATCTTGCCGTTGACCACCGAAACGGAATATTTTTGCTTACCAAGCTTTTTCTTTGCCTCTGCCGATTCGGGACGGTTGGTGTCGCCGATTAAAATTTCAATCATCCCTTCCGAAAGCTGACGCGTATCTGCGATTAACTGTACGGCAACACCGGTTCTTTTCTCGATTGCAGTGGTCAATTTGGCACAAAAGGCTTTGATCTCAAGATTTGCATCCTTTGCACGCACAATTCCGCAATAAGCCTTCTGATCTGCCACCAGCAACAGCGTATCCTCCGAAACGTTGGGAGCTTGCGTTATTTCCGCCCCTGTCGTCTGTCCCTCATTGGTAGACGTATTTTGACAGGATGCCAACAAAATCAGAGAAAGCAATAAAAATATAGCGCGCATCAAAGCTCTTTTTTTCATTTTAAAGTATCTCTTTTCCTTCAAACATATCCAACAAAACAACTCCTGTGTCATACGTTTGCTTGATAAAGCCGGGGAGTAGCCGATCGGGCAAACGACCGTAAACAAGCTCAAAGGTCAGATTGCCACCATAATCAATTTCCCTCATCGTGCGCATCAGATCCGCCCAAGGAAGATCTCCCATAAAAGGCAACACGTGCAGATCTCGGTTATAATAATTGTCATGGGTATGGGTACAGATGATCTTTTTTCCCATTTTGCGTATCATTTCACAATGCTCTTTTCCGTAACCGATGCTTGCGTGCCCAAAATCCCAGCAACAGCCAACGTCGGGGTGATCAAAGCGCGCAATGGAAGCCATCAGTTCCTCAAAGGTACCGCCAAAATGAGAACGCCCCTTTAAGCCATAGGTCTTACGATCCTCAAAAATTGTTTCCAAAGCCACTCGCACACCGCCTGCCAATGCCTTTTCCACATGCGGTGCCAAAGCCTCGTACGCACTTTTCAAGGCAGCTTCGGGATCGTATTCCTCGGTAGTCGCTGCGTGATATTCGTCCATGTGGAATACCAATTGGCGATTTTTCATACGAATCGCCGCCTCTATGCTGCGATCCAAAATAACAGAAAACTGTTCGGCGGGTAAATTGGAATAAAAATTGTATGGTGCGTGAGATTGCTCTAACACAAGCCCGTATTTTTCTGCCGCCTCGACCGCAGCATTTGCATTTGCCTCCCAACGATCGTCTAAAAAGGGGCTAAAATCAAGAACTTGAAAACCCGCCTCTTTACAAAGCGCAAAGCTCTCATCAATTGTACGATAGCGGTTGGGCTGTCGCGTTAACAAAAAATAATTTGCATTGATCGATAATTTCATAACAACACTTCCTCAAAATTAAAAATTATTGCTTTAATAGTTCTTTGGGAGTACAGCCCAATACTCGTTTAAATGCCAAACGAAGTGACACGTCACTTTGATAACCGCACAAATATGCCGCCTCCATTACACTCATGCCGTTTCTTGGATTTTCAAGCGCTCGTTCTACGCGATACTGTGTAAGATATTGCAAAGGCGTCATATTCATATATTTCCCAAACAGACGAATTAAAGAACGCTTATCAATATACAGCGCTGCCGCAATATCTTCATTGCGGATCGCTTCTGCATAATGTTCATCAATATAGCGAAGTGCCGTCTCAATCTTAGGATTATCTACAACCTGCAAACCATATCTTTGTTGCAGATGCACCAATAAGGTTATTAAGATGTGTGTGATCTGTTCACCTTGATCATTCCGCTCGCCCGGAAAGATTTTGTTTTTTTGATACAATTGAATATTCTTTTGTATCATCGTTTGAATCACCTTTAGCAAATAGAGAGAGAATTCATCCTCGGAAAGATCAATCTCAATGATTTCGTTATTCAAAAAAGGAGGCATGGTACGAAAATCAATATATAGGTGACGGTACTGATAGTTAGGAATCATTTCAAAATTTGGAGAACAACTGTTAACAAGTAAATATGCTCTCCCCTCATGCAGAATACGTTCTTTCTTTACTTCATGATAAATGACTCTTCCCTCCAGCGGTACGTGCAATCGATTGTATCTCGTATAGGTATGATTCCAAACTGCTACGTCTGCATTACTGATACCTGCACCATTAAATACAACCTTTATAAAGGTTGTATTTAATGGTGCAGGTATCAGTAATGCAGACGTAGCAGTT
>JAGANE010000157.1 GCA_017624395.1 Clostridia bacterium | reverse complement strand
CCGCCCGAGAGGTATTAAAGGAAATATGATTCGCGGGGAGACCTTTTTTGCAAAAAAGGTCTCCCCGCGAATCATATTTCCTTTAATACCTCTCGGGCGGCGGTTCGGGCAAAGGCGGTTCTTCCCCGTCCCAAATCGGGAGGGAGGGATCGGGGCGCGCGGGGGCACGTTTTTCAAAATCAAATACGGCTTTCCCGTTTTCCAGCTTTAGTGCGGCGTCAAAGCGTTTTCCTGATTTGGGAGAAACAAAGCCCTCGATGATCGGAGTGCGCCCATTGGCAATCAGCTCGTTGAGCATTGCAACCGAAATAACACGGTTACAAATGCTGATATTGACCGAGAACCTGCAGCCCTCCTTGTATCCGCTGCAGCCGTAAAAGCTGCGCTGTCTTTTTACTTCCCTGCCGCAAAGCGGACATTTGGCAACCACGTCTCCAAAAAATGCCGTGTCACTTTCACGCACAAATACGGCATCGGTCTTTTTATCAAAAACCTCTCGGATCTCGCGCTCGGCAAGGCTGACGCTTTCTTCTACGGTCATGCTGCCGCGATAAACCCTTTTGAGTGCCTGACCAAGCTCCGAGGTCTTGTATTTATCCATGGTGATCTGCATTTGCAAAAGCGATTCAATCAAAAATTCCCCACCGGGCAAAATGGTATATACGTCCTTTTTTAAATCAATATATCCGCTCTTACGCGCATTGTCGATAATCCCCGTGCGCGTTGCCTCGGTGCCAAGCTCCAAGCCCTCAAAGATGGCACGGTAATCCTCGCTGTCATCGCTGTCAATCCCTTCCTCACTGTCGGCGGCTTCCTTTGCCGCTTTTTTTTCGTCCTTAAAGGGATTTTTGAGATAATTATTCAGCGTTTCAATCGTATAATGTTTGGGCGGCGAGGTCTCCTTTTCGGTCGGCTTAAAATCAATGTTGACAGCGTCTCCCTTGTTGAGCGCGGGCAGAATCTTGTCCTTTTGGTTGTAGTCATCGTATTTTGTCCAACCTTTTTCCAAGACCGTCATACCCTTTAAGACAAAGGTCTCAAGCTCGCCTACGGCAATGGTGATCTCGGTACGCGAAACCACGCAATCCTCCGCACAAAAAACCGCCACAAAACGACGGAACACGGTGGAATAGACCTGCATCTCCCGCTCGCTCAGCTGATCCTTGGAGGGGATTTTATAGGTGGGCGTCAAAGCCGAGTGTGACTCGATTTTGCTATCATCAAAGATGGATTTATGATCCTTGAATCTGACGGGATAGCCCAGCTTGGCACAGCCCGCAAGGATCTGACGGATCTTGTCCTTTTCCGCCGTAGCAAGATACTCGGAGTTGGTACGCGGATAGGTCAAATATCCTTTTTCGTAAAGTCCCTGAACAATGGCAAGGCTTTCCTGCATGGACATTTTATATTTTTTACCAAGCACGTTTTGAAGCTTGGAAAGTGAATAAAGCTTGCCCGGGAACAACGTATCCTTTTTATTTTTGACGCCCGTGACCACGGCACCCGTGGCATTGTAGAGCGCGCAGGTTCTTTGCGCCTCGGCAAGCTGATTTTCCTCAAATTTATTTTTGGAGGTCAATTCCACGGCCTCGCCGTTTGTTTTTTCTCGGCTGACCATGGCATAGTATTTTCCCGGAACAAATTTACGGATCGCCATATCGCGGTCGTAAATCGCCTTGACAATGGGAACGATTACACGTCCCACGCGCAAAAGCGTTCCCGTTTTGAGTGTGGCGTAGCGTGTGAGATTAACGCCGTAAAGCCAATCGATATAGGTGCGCGCAAAGCCCTCGTCGGCAAGACAGTTGTACTCGTCCTCGTCCTTCATTTCGGTCAATGCCTTGGCAACCGTTTGCGGCGTTTGGTCGGGCAACCACAATCTCTTTTGCGCCTTGGGCATTTGCAGTGCGTTTTGAATACAAAGACGAACAATGATCTCTCCCTCGCGATCTGCGTCCCCCGCATTGACCACGGTATCCACATCGTCACGGTTGCAAAGCTGACGGATCACCTCAAACTGGCGAAGAACGCCCTCATCTACCTGCTTATGCTCCTGCCGACGCAGTTCAAACCGAAACTCCTTTGGAAAGCACGGCAGATTTTGCAACGTCCAACGGGTGGAGCCATCGGGCTGCGGATTGTAGGTCTCAATATCACAAAGCGAAAACAAATGTCCAAATGCCCAGGTAATCAAATACCCCTGACCTTCCAGATACCCTTGGCGCT
>JAGANE010000156.1 GCA_017624395.1 Clostridia bacterium | reverse complement strand
CCTCCAGATAGCGCGCGTGTGTGGCGTCCTCACCTGCAACACGGGAGGTCAAAAGCCAATCCTGCTCCAAGCTAAGATAGGAAAGCACCTCGGCGCCCAATCCCTTTTTATGAAAATAACGCGCCATTTCGGCTTCCTGCGCAAGCGTTCCCTTGGGAGAACTTTTGAGATAATAGCCGTTGTCACAGTCCAAAAAAAGAACTCTTGCTTCGGGCGAACAGCTGCTGTCCCAAACGCCACCCTTGGTAAGCAATGCACGAAATTCCAAAGGATAGACGTCAAGCGCGGGCGTGATAGGAATTCGTTTCATACGTTTCCTCCCAAATGATTTCTCTTGTTATATAAAGATGCTTGACAGAAATCTCTTATTCCTGACGGTGCTTTCCCACAAAGGAGGTCATGGCAAGCGCGGTCAAGCCAATGCCAAGCATGGTAATGGCGGAGACCAATTCCAACCGTCCAAGCACCGAAAGTACCGTAACACCAATGCCCATTGCCAACGCCACCGATTTACAGACCAAAAGCACTACGTCACGCAGCTCGCTTTTTTCGGGCTTTGCTGCCTCTCCGTTGGCAAGCATCAATTCATCGATCGTAACGTCAAGAATTTCGGCAAGATGCGGCAGAGATGCCTCGTCGGGATAGGATAGATCCCTCTCCCATTTTGATACCGCCTTATCGGTCACGCCCATCCTTTCGGCAAGCTCTGCCTGCGTCATATTTTTTTCCTTGCGAAGTGTCGCAATCGTTTTTCCAAAGCTATCCTGAACCATATCTTTTTTCCTCCCAAGCTCAATTGCTTTCATCGTACTTCAAAAGCGGGAAAAAGTCAACCGACCGTCAGTAGAATCCACTCGACGGTCAGTTTCCTGCCATTCGTCTGCCATCATTATATCATATCAAGCCTCAAAAATCAATATCTGTAATAAAATTCAAGACAAAGCAATCAAAAAGGAAGGATTCCCACAAAAAATCGGGAACCCTTCACTTTTTCATTTTTTACGAAAGCCGTTCTGAAATGCCGTCAAAAGCCGTTGTCTTCGTCCTTGGTATTGTCATTTTCGTTTGCCTCAGCATTGGCTTTTTCCGCCTCCTCGGTAGCACGCTTGGCAGCTTCTTCAGCCTCCGCCTTTTGTCTTGCGGCGCGCTCCTCGTTATCCTTGCGGCTCTTTTCCGCCTTTTCCTCGGCAATCGCCAAAAGATCCTCCTCGGTAGCACCGTCCTTCATGGCGGCAAGGAATTGATCACCGTCCATGGTCTCATGCTTGAGAAGATACTCTGCTACAAAGTGGAGCTTGTCGATATGCTCGGTCAGGATCACCTTTGCATCCGCATAGGACTCCTTAACAAGTCTTTGAATTTCCTCGTCGATGATTGCGGCGGTCTGCTCGGAATAATCCTTGCCCGATCCGTAATCTCTGCCAAGGAATACCTCGGAGTGTCCCGATCCGTACAAAACGGTTCCAAGACGGTCGCTCATACCGTAGCGTGTCACCATACCGCGTGCCGTCTTGGTTGCCTGCTGAATGTCGGCAGATGCACCCGTGGTAATGTCGTCCATAATGATCTCCTCGGCAACACGTCCGCCAAGGCTCATACGGATATTGTCAAGCATTTCCCCACGCGACATATGGTTCATATCCTGCTCGGGAACACTTACGGTTACACCGTTTGCATTTCCTGCGGGAATGATGGTGATAAACTTGACGGGATCGGTGTTTTTACAGAAGTAAGACACCACCGCATGACCCGCCTCGTGATAAGCCGTGATCTTATTATCCTTTTCGGTACGGATGCGCGATCTCTTTTGAGGACCGAGAAGCTCCTTCATAAAGGCTTCCTCCACGTCATCCATGCCGATCAAGGTCTTATTCTTCTTTGCGGCAAGCAACGCTGCCTCATTGAGCAGATTTGCAAGCTCGGCACCCGTAAAGCCGACCGTCGTCTGCGCGATCTTGTGGAAATCAACCCCCGATTCCAACGGCTTGTTACGCGCATGAACCTTGAGGATCTCCTCTCTGCCCTTCATATCGGGATAGTTGACCGTGATCTGACGGTCAAAGCGTCCCGGACGGAGCAATGCGGGATCAAGAATATCGGGGCGGTTGGTTGCCGCAATTACAATAATGCCGTCGTGCGAGCCAAAGCCGTCCATCTCCACCAACAGCTGGTTGAGTGTCTGTTCTCTTTCGTCATGACCGCCGCCAAGTCCCGCACCGCGATGACGTCCTACGGCATCAATCTCATCGATAAAGATGATTGCCGCGGGAGATTTGCGTGCTGTTTCAAACAGATCACGCACACGCGATGCACCGACGCCGACATACATCTCCACAAAATCCGATCCCGAGATCGAATAGAATGGAACGCCTGCCTCGCCTGCAACCGCCTTGGCAAGCAACGTTTTACCCGTACCGGGAGGGCCCTTGAGCAGGACGCCGTGCGGGATCTTTGCACCAAGCTTGGTGAACTTT
>JAGANE010000155.1 GCA_017624395.1 Clostridia bacterium | reverse complement strand
GATTATCTTCTCAATGAGGAGAATAGCCAAAGACAAGGGGTACAGCCAACCGAACAAGAAAGTGTTTGGGAGCGATTCAAACAACCGTTTCGGGAACGAAAAAGCGAGAAAATGATTTTTGGTATGCCGCTTTACCATATCGGTAAAAACGCGCACGGCTTTTTGGCAATCGGTGTGCGGGCGCACGGAGTATTTTCCATAGGATTGTTATCACGTGGCATTGTGTCGCTCGGTCTGCTCTCACTCGGAGGAATCTCCATTGGACTTTTGTCCCTTGGCTTGATTGCCGTAGGAACGCTTGCCATAGGTCTCCTTGCGGTGGCATCGATTGCGGTCGGACTCTTTGCAGCGGGGGCTATCAGCATTGGATTGATCTCATTTGGTGCGCTCTCTGTCGGTTGCTTTTCCACGGGCGCACTTGCGATCGGGAAATATGCTGCCGTTGGCGACCACGCCCGCGCCTGTATTGCCATTGGCAGATCGGTGGCAGAGGGAAGTGTTTACAGCCATATGGGGGATCTGACCACGGCGGACATCTCAACGGTGATCCGGTGGCTGGATGAAAATGTTCCGTCATGGCTTGGTTGGGCAAAAGAGATTTTTAAATTTTATATACGGTAAAAAACACCCTTGATCCTTAAAAACGATTGCTTGGTAAGCTGACAAAGGCATTTGCACTTCTTGACGAACTGTCATTTTGATAAAAGTTTTGGTCAAGCTTTTTCAAAAGCTTGCGCAGTGGAGGGCGCGAAGCCCTCCTCGCTCTCCGCAGAGAGCGAAATCCCTCTTACGGCGTTCTCTTTTGTAAGCTTTTCTCTTGCGCCTCCTTTCTGCAAGAGAAAAGCGGCTAAGGCGTTTACGCTTTTTAACAAACGTTTATTTTTAAAATGAGATTTGTCATAAAAAACACCCTCGTTCCTTGCGGATGAGGGTGTTTTTTTGTACTGTCTATACATCCTTTTGCTTTGATCGGAGTGCAAAGACATTTTTCAGGTTTTCCATTGCTTTTTGAGCTTGGAGAGGTAGTGGGCACAAAAACAGAAAAATGTCAGCGCTGTCAAGCTCCACGAAACGGGATAGGAGATGTAGAGCATTTTTAGCGTGGGGGAAAACGGAAAGACGGTGTAGATCCAAACGATACGGAACAGACACGAGCCGATCAGTGAGATGAACATTGGTGCCAAGGACTTTCCAAGCCCGCGCATCGTGCCACAGCCAACCTCCATCAAGCCGCACAAAAAATAAGTGGTTGCCATAATGGAAAGGCGCGTCATTCCTGCCTCTATCGCGCCCGTGTTGCCGGGGGCAAACAGTCCTAAAAGAGGTCTTCCAAACAAATACATTGCCATTCCTACGGTAATTCCTACCACGCTTACCACGGCGATGCAGCGCAAAAGACTTTTTTTGACACGGTCATGCTTACGCGCTCCAACGTTTTGTCCCACAAAGGTCAGCGCAGTATGATAAAGCGCATTTTGGGTGGCGTAAATGTAACCGTCCAAATTTGCCCCCGCCGTGTTGCCTGCCACCACCACCTTGCCAAAGGAGTTGACGGTAGATTGGATCAACACGTTGGAGACCGAAAACAGAGTGCTTTGAATTCCCGCAGGCAGACCGATCATAACGATCTTGCGGAGCTTGATGCGATCAACGTGAAGCTTGGAAAGCGTGATATGGCAGGGACCGTCTGTTCGCATCATAAAGTAGACAATGAGAATGCAGGAGATCCATTGTGATACTGCCGTTGCGATGCCGACACCAACGGCACCCATCCCAAAAACGATGACCATAATCAGGTTCAGCACAACGTTGACAATGCCTGCAACCGACAAAAATGCCAAGGGGCGCGTGGTGTCTCCCGAGGAGCGCAGCATTGCAGCACAGTAGTTATACAGCATGTTGGCAGGCATGCCGCAAAAATAGGCACACATATAGGGCACCGCCTGATCCAATACGGCGGGATCGGTTCCCATCAGCGCCAACAAGGGTCTTGCCATGCAAAGTCCAAATACGGTGACCACTACTCCCGAAATCAGGGATGCCAGCACAGAGGTGTGTACTACACGGCTGACGCCTTCTTGGTCTCCCGCGCCAATATCATGCGCTACGCAGACGCCTGCACCAACCGACAGACCCAAAAAAAGATTGACAATGAGATTGGTCAGCGCACCGCAAGAGCCAACCGCTGCAAGAGCAGTCTCGCATTCCTCGGGGGTAGAGCCCCCCCAACGCCCCACTACTACCGTGTCAGCAGTATTGAACAAAAGCTGCAAGACCGCCGTGGCGATCAAGGGCAGGGCAAACAGTATGATTTTGGAAAGCAACGGACCCTCGGTAAAGCTTTTTGCGCCCGTTTGCCTAATTTTTGTCATGAAATTCTCACCTCGTTCAAATTCGTTTTGTCATCAGACCATATCCTCGGGGTGGAACACCTCGTCAAATTGCTCTGCCGTCAAAAAGCCGAGACGGATGCATGCATCTCGCAATGAGATTCCCTCCGCATACGCCAGCTTAGCGGTTTTTGCGGCATTCTCATAACCGATGTGGGGATTGAGTGCCGTGACCAACATCAAAGAATGATGCAGATTTTGCTTCATTTTGGCTTTGTTGGCAACAATGCCCGAAACGCAATGCTGACAAAATGAGCGCATTACATCGCCAAGCAAGCGTGCCGATTGCAAAAAATTGTAGGCAAGCACGGGCATAAAGACGTTTAATTCAAAATTGCCCTGCGACGCGGCAAGCCCAATGGCAGTATCGTTGCCCATGACCTGTACGGCAACCATGGTGACTGCCTCGCATTGGGTGGGATTGACCTTGCCGGGCATGATCGAGGAGCCGGGCTCGTTTTCGGGGATCAGGATCTCTCCCAAGCCGCAACGGGGGCCGGACGCGAGCCAACGAATGTCGTTTGCAATCTTCCAAAGATCGGCGGCAAGTGCTTTTAGGGCGCCGTGAGCAAACACAAGCTCATCCTTGGAGGTCAGAGCATGAAATTTATTTTCCGCCGTGCAAAAACAGATCTCGGTCAAGGTGGAAAGCTGTGCGGCAACCGCCCTGTCAAAGCCTTGGGGGGCATTCAAGCCCGTGCCAACGGCAGTGCCGCCGAGCGCGAGCTCTCCAAGCTCTTGCATGGCAAGCAGAAGCATTTTTTTATCCTTTTCCAAGGAGGCACGCCAGCCCGAGATCTCCTGCGAAAATTTGATGGGAGTGGCGTCTTGTAAATGGGTACGCCCACTTTTGACCACGTCGTTGTTTTCGCTCTCCAGACGGTACAGCTCACGGATCAGAGCCTTGAGCGCGGGCAGAACGCGATCCCGCAACGAAAGAACTGCCGCAACGTGCATGGCAGTGGGGAAGGTATCGTTGGAGGATTGTGACATGTTGACGTCATCGTTGGGGTGGAGCAGATTTTTTTCAAACAGCTCGTTTGCGCGATTGGCGATCACCTCATTGACGTTCATATTGGATTGCGTTCCCGATCCCGTTTGCCATACCACCAAAGGAAAGTGTGCCGAGAGCCTGCCCTCTGTGATCTCATCACATACCGTACAGATTGCGCGGCATTTTTCGGCGGTCATTTTTTGGGGACAAAGCGTTTGGTTGGCAAGTGCCGCCGCTTTTTTGAGAAGTGCAAAGGCGTAAATGATCTCCTCGGGCATCGGCTCGTGTCCTTCTCCAATTTTAAAATTGTTGCGACTGCGCTCGGTTTGTGCGCCCCAATAGGCGTTTTGCGGTACGCGTACCTCACCCATGGAATCATGCTCGATTCTGTAATCCATTTCCAATTCCTCGCTTTTCTTCATTGCCTATATCATATCACAAAACGGTGTTTTTTTCAATATCTCCAGAAAAATTTTATAAAAGATCCATGCGATTTTCAAACAAAAATGGAGGCAAGGGCAAGCCGCGAAACAAACAAAAGGTCAACTTTATTTTTTGTTTTTTTCTTGCGATGCGAGATGTTTTGTTACCATTGCTTTATTATTTTTCATGGCTTTTGTAAAAAATTCTGCCACATAAGCAGAAGTAAGATCATACGTTTTTATTCAGTCTGGCTTTTGAGTTGCAGGTGGGTGACACGCCCGTCTGCTTGCAAAAGGCACGGTAAAAGGACGAGTAATTGGAAAAGCCCACTTGGTATGAAACGGCGGTTGCAGGCTCACCGTTTGCCAAAAGCTGCTCTGCCATGGCAATGCGCTTGGCAGTGATGTAGGTGAGGATCGAGATCCCGGTCTGCTTTCGGAACGCGTGACAAAGGTAGTATTTGCTCACAAAAAAATGTTGAGCAAGCTTGTCCAACGAAACCTCTTTTGTCAGATGCAGATTTAAGTAACTGATGACGCGCGCAACAAGACCTTCCTCACGTGTCGGATTTTTGTACGGAGTGGCAAGAGAGAGTAGCAGCAGTACGCGCATCAGCGACAAAGCGATCATGGTTTCCTCCTTGGTGCTCCGATCGGGGAGATCTTCAAACATTGTTCGAGCCGCATCCATTTCGGTAAACTCGGAGCGGATACGCTCAGAGATTGCGTTTGTATCAAAGTAGACACCTCGTGCATGATCCCGATCGACTTCCAGCATTGCAAGAGTTGCTATTGTATCGGGCAATAACTCTTGTTTAAATTGAAGGACGTAACGCTCATAGGGCGTACCCTTATCGGGACACACGCAGTGGTATTCATAGGGACGCGTCAAAAGCAGGGTTTGCGGCTTCAGCGGATATTCCTCACCCTCCACCACATATTTACCCGTTCCTCGCACGACATACAGTACCTCGTAGTAATCATGGCAATGGCGTTCGAATTTCAGAGGATCATTTTTTTCGGTTACGCTGTGACTGAAGAGCAATTTTAAATAGTTGTGGATTTTGTCATGCGGCATTGCGCCCCCTCCTTTTCGATTGCTTTATTATTATTGTAGCACAAGAGAGCAATATTTGCAATATGTTTTGCAAGATTTTCAATTGATTTTTGATTAAAAAAGAGCTATAATGAAAGAAACAAATAAATGAAAGCGAGGAATCACTATGAAGCTTGGTGCACAACTCTTTTCGATTCGCACACATTTGCAAAATGCCGAGGATCTTCGCAAGTCTTTTTTGAGGATCAAGGAGATCGGTTACGAAAACGTTCAGCTCTCGGGCGCGGCGGCAATGCCTGCGGAGATCATTCGCGATGTCTCCGAGGAAAGCGGGCTTCCGATCGTATGCACACATGTTTCGTTTGACCGTCTCACAAAGGACACCGACACCGTGATTGAAGATCACAAAATATTTGGATGCCCCGTGATCGGCTTGGGAAGCATTCCCATGGAATTTCGCAGAACCCGTGAAGGGTTGGAAAGCTTTCTTGCGCAAATGGAAGAGCCTGTCAAGCGCATCCGCGATGCGGGCTTGTCGTTCGCTTACCACAACCACGCGTTTGAGTTGGAACCTTTTGTCGACGGTTCAGAGGGGATCGCCTACGACATGATGCTGGAAAGGTTGGATTGGAACTTCATCATGGATACCTACTGGGTGGAATTTGCAGGCAAGAGTGCCGTAGACTATATTGCAAAAATTGGCGGCGCTCGCTTGCATAACATTCACTTCAAGGATATGGGAAACGATGAGAAGCGCTCCATATGCCCCTGCGGCAACGGAACACTTGATTTTGAAGAAATCTTTGCAGCCTGCCAAAGGGTTGGTGTGAAAAACGTCCTTGTCGAACAAGATAACGCCGTGGAGTCCCCCGACGCCTTTGCCGATATGGAAACCAGCTTCAAGAATCTGCGCAGTATCGTACATTGAATTATCGGTGACAAAGTCTAAAAAATAAATATACTTATATTATATAAAGGAGTTTTTATATGGCACAATTTTTGATTTCAGCGTTTGCTGATGAAACCTCTGACGATCTGGGGCATCAGATTGAGGCATTGAAGCGCAACGGGGTGCGTTGCATTGAGCTGCGAAACGTAAATGGCGGCTTGATTCAAAAAAGCACTGAGGAGCTGGAGGAGATAGCAAGACAGCTTCGTGAGGCGGGTATTACGGTTTCTTCCCTCGGCTCTCCCATCGGAAAATTTAAAATCGACGAGGATTTTGAAATCCATCTGGCAGATTTCCGCCGCGCACTGCGCGCCTGCAAGATCTTTGGCACCAAGAGAATGCGTATGTTCAGCTTCTTCGTGCCGCAGGAGCGTCTTGCCGAATGTCGCACAGAGGTGATGCGCCGTATGAAGATTTTGCTGGATATGGCGCATAAAGAGGACATAACGCTTTGCCATGAGAACGAGTCAAGGATATACGGTCAGAATCCCGAGGAGGTGCGCGATTTGCTTGAAAATTTACCCGAGCTGCGCGGCATTTTTGATGCGGCAAATTTCGTGCGTGAGGGACAAGATCCCATCGCAGGCATTGAAGCAACGCTTTCTTCCTTGGAGTATCTGCACATCAAGGATGCCCGCTTTTCCGATCGCGCGATCGTTCCCTGCGGTATGGGAGATGGGCAATATCCTGAGGTTTTGCGCCGTGTGGACGCGCTGACCGACGGCTTGGTCTACTTAACGGTTGAGCCGCATCTTCATATTTTTCAGGTATATCAAAAAATCGATAGCCACAAGCTGTTAACAGGAATCGAGTTCGATAATGCGGACGATGCGTTTGATTGCGCCGTTACAAAATTAAAGGAAACGCTTGCGTTGCTCGGCTTTCATGAGGAGGAAAACCAGATATGGAAAAAGTAAGATTTGGTATTATTGGTGTGGGTAATATGGGATCATCCCACGCAAAGAATTTTTTGAGCGGAAAAGTTGAAAACGGTGTGTTGACCGCGATCTGCGATCTTAAAAGCGCTAAAACCGATAAGATTCTTGCCATGGAATTTGACGGTGCCAAGGACGTTGCCGTGTTCACCGACTACAAGGAGATGCTGGCAAGCGGTCTGTGTGATGCCGTGATCGTTGCTGTTCCGCACTACGATCATCCCCGCTTAACGATTGATGCGTTGAATGCGGGAATGCACGTCATCTGTGAGAAACCTGCAGGCGTTTACACCAAGCAGGTCAAGGAAATGAACGAGGTTGCTGCAACCTCCGACAAGCTGTTTACCATGATGTTCAATCAGCGCACCAATTGCGTATATCGAAAAATGCGCGAAATGGTTCAGAACGGTGAGCTTGGTGAGATCAAGCGCATCAACTGGATCATTACCACGTGGTATCGCCCGCAGAGCTACTACGATTCCGGTGACTGGCGCGCAACCTGGAGAGGCGAGGGCGGCGGCGTTCTGTTCAATCAGTGCCCACACCAGCTTGACCTCTTGCAATGGGTCACGGGTATGATGCCTGCGCGCGTTCACTCCTTCTGCCACTTTGGAAAGTGGCACGATATTGAGGTTGAGGACGATGTAACCGCATACCTCGAATATGAAAACGGCGCGACAGGTGTATTCATAACGTCCACGGGAGATACCCCCGGCACCAACCGCTTTGAAATTCTTGGTGACAAGGGTAAGTTGGTTTGCGAAACAGTTTTCAATGCCGACGGCAAAAAGCAGGACGCTTTGACTTTTACCAGGTTGGAAATGCCTGAGCGTGAGTTTAATGCAACTTATAAGGGTGGCTTCGGTGAGCCGAAGAGTGAAACCGTGGTTGTAGAGAACGATGGCAAAAACGAACAGCATGTAGGCATTTTGAATAACTTTGCAAACGCCATTCTTGGCAGTGAGCCGCTATTTGTAGATGGCAAAGAGGGGATTCGCGGAGTCGAGCTGATGGACTCCATGCTGCTTTCCACATGGCTTGGCAAAACCGTCAGCCTGCCGATCGACGACGACTTGTATTTGGACGAGTTGAATAAGAGAATTGCCACGGGACGCAAAAAGGAAAGCGTTGACGTGGTGCTGGACACCGAGGGAACCTATAAGTGATTTCACTGCAGGCGGTTAAACCGTGTATGCGACAAGGTGCGTGATCAAAGAAGGAGGATATGATATGACCACTCCGTATCGTGTTGCCGTGATTGGTTGTGGCGCGATCTGCGGTAACCATATATCGGCAATTTTGAATGCAGGACAGTCTGTTTGTGCGCTGTGCGATATTTTGCCCGAGCGTACGCAAAAAATGATTGAGAAATATGCGTTGGAAAACGTTTCGGTTTATACCGACTATCAAACGCTTCTGGATAACGAAAAGCCCGATGCGGTGCATATCTGCACACCGCACTACCTACACGCACCCATAGCAATTGCGGCACTGGATAAGAATATTCACGTCATGTGCGAAAAGCCGCTTTGCATTTCTTCCAAACAGTTGAGTGAGTTACGTTCAGCGGTGAAAAGCAGTCGCGCACAACTTGGCGTTTGTCATCAGAATCGCTATGAGACAAACATGATCCGTCTTAAGGAATTGGCACAAGGCAAGGTTGCGGGAGGCTTTGGATCGGTTGTCTGGCATCGTGATGCCGACTATTACAATTCTGCCGATTGGCGCGGCACGTGGGAGCAAGAGGGCGGCGGTGTGATGATCAATCAAGCACTTCACACGCTGGATCTTATGCAATGGATCTGCGGCTTTCCCACACATGTCACCGCGCACACCTCAAACGACAGCCTCAAAGGCGTGATTGAGGTAGAGGACACGGCAAGCGCTGTATTTGAATGTGAAAATGGTGTTAGCTTCAACTTCTTTGCAACCAATGCCGCAACTGCCAGCCTGCCGGTGCAGATCCAAATCAAGCTGAACACGGGAGATATGATCGACGCGCAAAACAAACAGTTTTGCTTTAACCACGAGCTGATCTCTTCCCAAAAGGATTCCCCCGTGGTTGGAAAATCGGTTTGGGGTGACGGACACAAGGCATTGATCCTTGATTTTTACAAGCACGTGTCTGCCAATACGCCATTTCCGATCGGATTTGATGAGGGGGAGAAGGTCATTCGTCTGATCCTTGCCATGTATCGGTCAAACGGCGAGCGTGTTGCGATATAACCATAACAGAATGGAGAATTCTGTTGTCGGGGCTTTTATTTCAAACACGTTTTTCTCCTAATAAATTTTATTCTCTCATGCATTTGCTACACTTTCCTCTAAAAGTCAAGGCGCGGTCTTGAATATCATCCTGTATATCTATATCATAAAAGTGAAGCTGTGGCATATTCCGTAATGAAGCTTGGACTATCGCCCAAGGAAAGGATTGCACCTAAGGTGCAAAGTGAAGCTCCGTGTTCCGCGCCCGATCGCGCGAAGCGCACTTCACGTCCAAAGGCTGCTTTACGTTTCGCTTGCGGAATACTTAACTCAAAAAAAGAACATTTGTCTGCTGACAAATGTTCTTTTTTTGTTGGTACATTCTTTTTTAGTCTGTCTACTTGACAAAGGGCACAATGGTTTTTGGTTTGCCTTTGCATTGTTGCTTTTTACGTACTCAAGCCGGCAAACTGATTTTGATAGAGCTTGGAGTACTCGCCGCCCAGAGCCAAAAGTGTTTCATGATCTCCTGCCTCGGCAACCACGCCATCCCGAAGCACGACGATGACGTCAGCATCACGAATGGTGGACAGTCGGTGCGCAATGATCAGAGAGGTGCGATTTTTCATCAGGGCAACCATTGCCTGCTGAATGTGCATCTCTGTTCGTGTGTCAACGTTGGAGGTTGCCTCGTCAAGGATCAGGATCTTGGGATCGGCAAGTACGGCACGAGCAATGGCAAGCAGCTGACGCTGTCCCTGCGACAGATTGGAGCCCGATTCGGCAAGCAGAGTGTTGTATCCGTCGGGCAGTCGCTCGATAAATTCATCTGCCTTTGCGGTCGCAGTGGCGGCACGCATCCGCTCGTCCGAGGCTTCGGGGTGTCCGTACTTGATATTGTTAGCGATGGTATCCGAAAACAGTACGGTGTCCTGCAAAACGATGGCAATGGCACGTCGGAGCGTTGCCTTGGGGATCTCGGTAATATCAATTCCGTCAATCGTGATACTACCGCTATCCAGCTCGTAAAAGCGCGTCAGTAGATTGACCACCGTGGTTTTTCCCGAGCCCGTGGCACCGACAATGGCGATCTTTTGCCCCGGCTTGACGGTCAGATTCAGCCCCTTGAGGACGGGCTCGTCCTCTACGTAGCCAAAGTGAATGTCACGGAAGACGATCTCACCGCAAAGCTCTGCAATCGATACCTCGCGCTTGCCCTCGTCGATCTCCTCGGCACTGTCCATGATCTCAAAGATTCGCTCGGCACCCGCAAGAGCGGTGAGAATGCCGGAATACTGATTTGCGATTTGATTGATGGGGCGTGTAAATTTTTTGGAGTATTGCAGCATTGCCTGAATACTGCCGATGCTGATCCCACCCTTGCCTGCGATCATCAACCAACCGCCCGTGGCGGCGATCATCACGTATTGCAGGTTGCCGATAAAGTTCATGATCGGTCCCATGATCGAGCCCCAGACCTTGGCGCTGACGGCACAGGCGCGGAGCTGTGAGGAAATGACCCCGAACTTTTCCACGGACTCGCTTTCTTTTCCGTAGGCGACCACGGTTTTGTAGGAGGTGACGGTTTCCTCCACCTGCCCGTTGAGCTGACCGAGCAGCTTTTGCTGACGGACAAAATATTTGCGCATGAATTTTCCGAGCTTGGAGGAAACAAGGATCGAAACGGGAATGGTGACCATGGCGATCAGTGTCATCACGGGGCTGTAATACAGCATCATGACAAGAGCGCCCAAAAGTGTCAGCACGCAGGAAAATAGCGACGTAATGGATTGCGAGACTGCATTGGAGACGTTTTCCACGTCATTTGTCATACGCGACATGATGTCGCCATGGCGATGCGTATCGGTGTAGCGAATGGGAAGCCGTGAGATTTTGCGAAACAGATCGTTTCTCATGGCGCGCACTGTACGTTGAGAAAGGTGTGCCGCAAGGATTCCCTGAAAGTAGGAAAGCGTGGCACTGCAAACAAAAATGACAGCCATCATCACAAGGTATCCTTGCATGGCGGCAAGATCAACGGTCAAGCGCCCCGTGATCTCGTCCTTTGCAATGGTATCAATGGCTTTTGCTTGGAAAAAGGGACCCAAAAGCTCTGCAACCGTCACAAGCACCATAATGACCAGCAGGGAGATCAGCACCACGCCGCTCCGTCCGATGTAATGCAACAGCCTTGCCACCGTCTTTTTGGCGTTCTTGGGCTTTTCGGCGTTCAGACGCGCCGACATCGGACCTCCTCCGCGGCGCGGACCGAGCGGAATGACGGGAGGGGTGGCATTGGACGGTTTGTTTCCGTTATTCATACTTCATTTCCCCCTTCCTCGGTCTGCTTCATTTGGGATTGATAAATGTCGCGATAGGTTGCGCTGGTACGCATCAGCTCGTCGTGAGAGGCGCAATCGGTCACCGTGCCGTTTTCAATCACGGCAATGCGGTCGGCATTGCGGACACTTGCAATGCGTTGCGCAATCATGATCACTGTGGTGTCTTTCAGCCTCTCTCGCAATGCCTTTTGCAGCCTTGCCTCGGTGGCAAGATCAAGTGCTGAGGTAGAGTCATCAAGGATCAGGATTTCGGGCTTTCTCGTCAGCGCACGGGCAATGGAAAGCCGTTGCTTTTGTCCGCCCGAGAGCGAGGCTCCCTTTTCGGCAATCATCGTGTCGTAGCCGTCGGAAAAGCCGCTGATAAAGTCATCTGCTTGCGCCGCACGTGCCGCGGACACCACGTCCTCGTGCGTGGCTTCGGGATCTCCCCAACGGATATTTCCCTCCACCGTGTCGGAAAACAGCTCGCTTTTTTGCATCACGTAGCCAATGCCTTGGCGCAGATCGTTCAAATCGTACTCTTGGATGGGAATCCCGTTGATCAAGACCTCTCCCTCGGTAGCATCGTAAAAACGCGGGATCAGATTGACCAGCGAGGTCTTGCCGCAGCCCGTAGCACCGATGATGGCAAAGGTCTCGCCCTTTTTGATCTTGAGATCCACGTCGTGAAGAACGGGACGGCCTGCCGCCGTGGGGTAACGGAAGGAAACGTTTTTCATTTCCACGGCGATCTCGCCGCAATCGTCTCCGCTTCGGTCGCCGCTTTTGATGACGGGATGCGTGTCCAGCACCTCGGCAATTCTTTTGCCCGATGCCATGGCACGTGAGATCGATTGGAATACCATCGTCACCATCATGATCGACATGACGACCTGCGTGACGTAGGAAATACCCGCCATGATGGTACCCGTGGTCATGCCGGTAGCTCCCGCATCAATGCGGATACCGCCGATCCAGATCAGGGCGATCACCGCACCGTTTTGAATGACGGTCAGCACGGGGGTCACGATCGCCATCAGCTTTAATACTCTGTAGTTAACGTCACAAAGCGCGTGGTTGGCATCGGCAAAGCGTTGGGATTCATGCTCCTCGCAAACGTATGCCTTGACCACGCGTGCGCCGCTGACATTTTCCTGCACCACCGAGTTGACGCCGTCCAGCTTTTTTTGCAGGGTGGAATACATGGGGATTGCGCGCGACAGGACTACGATCAGGGTGACGAGCAGGAGCGGCAGAGAGAGCAGAAGCACCGTGCCAAAGCGCACCTCCAGAAGGAGTAGCATGACGCTTCCTCCAAGGAAGAACATGGGAGCGCGGACAAACATTCGCAAAAGCTGCTCCACAAAATCAACCATCATGGAAATATCGTTGGTCATGCGCGTGACGAGAGAGCCGGTGGTAAAGCGATCGGTCTGCTCGATTGAGAGGGACATGACGCGGCGGTAGGTATCGCAACGCAGATCGTTTCCAAAGCCCTGCGCGGCACGGGAGGCGGTGTAGGCGCAGGAGACACCAAAAAAGCCGCCAATGAGCGTGATGACAAGCATCATGATACCAAAGGTCAGGATCAGCTGCAGTTGCGTGTAGGAGGAGCCCCACAAAAGCGACATGACAAACGAGGCAAAGCCGCCATCGGCAGTCAGCTTGGTCAGTCCGTCCGCTTCAATGCCGTAGTCAACGATAAAGGACATCAAAAACGGCAGACAAAGGTCCGCCAAAACCTCACCCATCATCAAAAGTGGGGAGACCACCGCAAAAAAACGGTAGGGCTTGATGTAACAAAACAGTTTTTTCAATTTTTTTCCTCTCCCCGCTTTTGGAAATTTTTACAACCTTCGTTTTCGGTATGGTTTTTGCATTCCTCGGGCAAAATATTGTCACGCATACGTTCCAAAAAATGCAAAAGCATATCGGTTTCTTCCTTGGAAAATCCCTGCATCAATTCGGCATCCAGCTCACGCAGACGACCGTGTACGGCATGGTTATGCTCTTTTCCGCGCTCGGAAAGATAGACGCGTGTGACACGCAGATCCATGGCATCCTGCTCGCGACGCACCAAGCCCTCCGATTCCATGCGGCGGAGCGTAACGCTGATGGTGGGTGCCTTGAGATGCGTTTTGTGTACCAGATCCAGCTGAGAGCAGCCGTCCTCGCGTGAGAGCGCACGCATGATCTGCCGCGCGCTGTCCTGAGACATCACACCGTCCAGATCATAGGTTCGCATTCTTGCATTGAACAGCCGCGCAATTTGATTGACCAGCATGGGCGGTGTCAGCGGAACACTGCAGGATCTGCAGGGCTTTGCCGAGCGGATCTCTTCCTTTTTCATAGTTTGTCCTCCACAAGCAAAAAAATAAACATCATATAAATTATATCATGTGTTATTGAATTTTTCTCAAAGAACCTGTAAACATTTTGTTAGTTTATAAACTAATTTTTGCGAGATCCTTCTATGCATGGTCATAATTGTTACTTATGAAACCCCCGCAATCGGAGCAAATTAGTATCAGCAAATCAACGGCGGCGGCGAAAACGCACCCTCCGTTTTGCCAAAAAAGCAAGAGCAACCGTTAAAAACGGTTGCTCTCATAATAGAAAGGTTCGCACATTACTATGAAGAAAATTTGTATTTGGAGGCTCCTGTGCTGCTTTTTGCTGATGCTGACCGTTTTGCTGAGTGCAACGGTATCCGCGGCGGGGCAGAGTGTAGCCGAAAAGGAGAGCAACGCCGCCTGCGTTGCAGCATTTGCCATGCGAAAACGATCCGCCCCCTCACAAGCCGCCACCCTTGACGTTGATGCAGAGACGCAGCGTCTTTCTCCCGAACTGCTGGAGGGAATGCTCCTGTATCCCGGGGGAATGCCGTTTGGTGTTCGTTTTTTTACCGAGGGTGTTACGGTAGTCGGCTTTGGCGACGTGGAGACCAAAAACGGCAAGATCAACCCTGCGACGGATGCAGGACTGAGGGCAAAGGACGTGATCCTTGCGGTCAATGGCGAGACACTTGCGGGAGCGGCACGGTTGACCGAGCTGATCGAGGGCTGTAACGGGAATTCCTTACAGCTGCATTGCAGACGTGGAAAAAATGAGTTTGACGTCACGCTCACGCCTGCCTATTGCCCTGCCGAGGCGCGCTATAAAACCGGCGTATGGGTCAGAGACAGCGGCGCGGGCATTGGTACCGTGACCTTTATCGTTCCCGAAACGGGCGCCTTTGGCGGTCTTGGACACGGTATTTGCGATGCCGACAGCGGAGAGCTGGTGGCAATGAAGCGCGGAAGTGTATCGGACGTTACCATCAGCTCGGTGGTACGCGGAGCGGCGGGAGCGCCCGGGGAATTAAAGGGATATTTTAACGCGGGCAAGGTGGGGGCTTTGCTTGGAAACTCCTCCTGCGGTGTATGGGGCGTTTTTTCCGAGATGCCCGAGGTCTGTGGCGAGCCGATGCCCGTGGGAACGCGCGAGGAGTTGGAGGAGGGTGATGCTTATATCCTATCCACGCTTGACAACAATCGGATCGAAAAATACGACGTCAGGATCTCCAATATCAATCGCGATGCAAACGGCTCCAAATGCTTTACCGTGACGGTGACCGATCCCGATCTCTTGGCAATTTCGGGCGGGATCGTGCAGGGAATGAGCGGCTCCACAATTATCCAAAACGGGAAGATCATGGGCGCGGTGACGCACGTCCTGATCAACGACCCCACCACGGGGTACGGCATCTTTGTGGAGAATATGCTCGCCGCAGTCAATCTTCCTATGGCGAGGGTGTCTTAATCGCGCTCTG
>JAGANE010000154.1 GCA_017624395.1 Clostridia bacterium | reverse complement strand
GCGAAAGAGGATATTGAAGCGATTTTGCGCTTGGACGGTGAGCGCCGTGCGCTGATTAGCGAAACCGAGGCTCTGAAGGCAGAGCAAAACAAAACCAACAAGCTCATTCCCCAGTATAAAAAGGAAGGGAAGGACTTGGCTCCTATTTTTGCCGAAATGAAGGAATTGGGCGCCAAGACGAAGGCAAACGACGACAAGCTGAAGGAAGTGGAAACACAGCTGACCTCCTTTATGCTGGGTCTGCCCAATTTGCCCGACGAGGACCTGCTCCCCGGCGGAAAAGAAAACAACGAACCGCTTCGCTACTACGGCGAGCCCCGCAGCTTTGATTTTGAGCCGAAGAATCACGTGGATCTCTGCACCGATCTGGGTCTGATCGACTCCAAGAGAGGCGCCAAGCTCTCCGGAAACGGCTTTTGGATCTATTCGGGACTTGGCGCGCGTCTGGAATGGGCAATTTTGAATTATTTTGTGGATTTTCATATTGGAAACGGCTACGATTTGATGCTGGTGCCCCATATGCTGGGCTATGAGTGCGGATTGACTGCAGGACAGTTCCCCAAGTTCCAGGATGACGTTTATTGGCTGGAAACCGCAGAGGACGAGCGCCGTCGCTTTATGCTTCCCACCGCAGAGACGGCTTTGGTATCCCTCCACCGTGATGAGATCCTGACCGAGGCAGATCTGCCCAAGAAGTATATCAGCTACACGCCCTGTTTCCGCCGCGAGGCAGGCTCTTACCGTGCCGACGAGCGCGGAATGGTGCGCGGACATCAATTTAACAAGGTAGAAATGGTGCAGTACACGCTGCCCGAAAAGAGTGACGAGGCATTTGAGGAGCTTGTAACCAATGCCGAAAATCTTGTCAAGGGCTTAGGATTCCATTTCCGCACGGTCAAGCTTGCGGCAGAGGATTGCTCCGCGTCCATGGCTCGTACCTATGATATTGAGATCAACATTCCGTCCATGAACGGCTACAAGGAGGTTTCGTCGGTATCCAATGCGCGGGATTACCAGGCGCGCCGCGGTATGATGCGTGTCAAGCGCGAAAACGGAAAGACCGAGTTCTTGCACACACTCAACGGCTCGGGCCTTGCTACCAGCCGTATTTTCCCCGCGCTTGTTGAGCAAAATCAAAATGCCGACGGTAGCGTAAACGTTCCCGATTGCTTGCGTAAGTATCTTGGTGTTGATGTGATCAAAAAATAAAAAATGGAAAAATTTTACAGTTAAGACTCTTTGTAATAAATAAAGAGTCTTAACAAAAAGGAGAGAACGAATGTTTCACGTATTTTCTCTTTTTTCGGAGAGTGGACTGTCGTTTTGGGAGCGCGTGGCGGCATGGTATGAAAACTCCTTGCTCAAGGAGCTTGTTACGTACTTTGGCGAGCGTTACTTTAGCGTGGAATTTGGTGTTTACGAAAACTTTTCTCTGGGGCAAAATGCGAGTGTCACAGCGCGCAATATGATTCTTGCGGTTGCTGTGGGATTGATCGTGGCTTCGATTATGACCGCGTATCTGCGGATGGGTCACGGAGGCTTTGTCCGCAAGCTGCTTGCGGAGGATTGTACCTCACCCGAAAAAGCCAAAACGCTATCCGAGCTGGGGTATTTCAGAAGCTCGATCATCCGTCGGGAGCTGACGCGAGGGACGGTATTACGCATGGTGGTTCGGTGCCGCGAGGAGGAGCTTTGGAAAGAGTTAGCAACCGCTAACCAAAAAGGCGAAGTCGAAAAAAAGGCAACCGAAGACCAATCCGATGAGGCACAAGCTGTCTTGGAGGAACAAACACCCTCCGACGGTGTGGAAGCGGGGAAGCCCGTGTCACATCCTTTTCGCCCCAACTTTTTAACTGCACATTTTTACATTCCCGAGGAGCTTCGCTACCGTGCCGAGATCCGTTTTGAGGCAAAGGGCTCGGGATGGTTGCCGCTACTGATCGTCGTGGTGCTGACAGTGATCGCCGCCTCGGCGCTCTGCTACTTCCTGCCCGACGTTGTTGCATTTGCAGACAATTTGATTTCCTTTTTCTCACCGTAAAAAGCAGGAGGTTAGCATATGCTAACCTCCTATCGTTATTGATTTTATGAAAAGTGTTTTGGAGGAGTGATCCATGAAATATCCATTTGAATCGGAAAATATCATAGACGTTACCAAGGCTCCCTATTTTGCCGACAATACAGGAAAGACCGATTGCACGGAGGTGCTTTGCCGGATCTTTGACGACCTGCTTTCCCGTGAGCGCGAAGGCGTGGAGCAAACGCGCAGAGATCTTTTGGAAAAGAGCAACAACGGTGAAAAGAATATTTTTATCGGCTTTGAGGCACGTACCAAAAAGGGCTTTACTTATGTGATCTTCCCCGAGGTCACGCCGCCTGCCCGTATAATCTATTTTCCAAACGGGGAGTATCTTGTCAGCGATACGGTCAGCTATCGGGCAAAGGATCTGTTCAACATCTACAAGTCCCAGCCCTTTTACACGCTCACGCGCGGAATTCACATGATGGGCGAGAGCCGCGAGGGTACGGTGATCCGACTTGCCGATCACTCTGACGGCTTTGAGGCAGGGAAGTGCAAGCCCATTTTGGCGTTTACCATGGACGAAAGAGCATGTGAGGTGGAACGAAGCAACGTATCCCAGATGAATACCTGCGAGGATCTGACCATTGATTGCGGAACGAATCCGGGTGCTGTCGGACTAAGATTTGTTGCCAACAATGCCGGTCGCGTGGAGAATATTTCTCTGAAAGCCAAGGAGGGATCTGTCGGCTTGGAGCTTGCCGTGGGGACGGAGGGCGTTTTCCGTAATATTACAGCGGAGGGCTTTGAGATCGGTGTTCGCACACGCATGTCGTCGATTTGCGTATATGACAGACTCTCTCTCGACGTTAAAACATGCGGTGTCTTGGCGCGTGGCTGTAAGGGGATTTTTCGAAAATGTGCATCGGGCAATGCGCCATTTTTGGATTATGGCACAGAGGAATCCCGCACGGATCCAAAAAGCCACGGGACCTATTGCTTTATGGGGAATGCGGAGCCGTTTGCAGATGATCCTATGGGAAACCGTTTTTATTTTTCGGCGGAGCCGCAGGCGCTTGACATTCCGCGATACGATACTCCATTGAATGCCGCAAGCTGTGCCTGCGTGGACGATTTTGGTGCGGTGGGAGACGGCGTGACCGATTGCGCCCCCTACATCCAAAAGGCACTTGACAGCGGCAAGCCCTATATTTTCTTTGGGAGCGGGCATTATCTTGTCAACAGTCCCGTTCACGTTCCTGCCTCGGTCAAGCTGATCGACTTTATGTTTTGCGATCTGTTTGCGGGAGAGGCTCTGCAACGCGGAGACTTTGGCGCGTTCCTTGTTGTGGACGGAGAGACGACCGAGCCGCTTTGCTTGGAGCGACTTTATGCATTTGAGCAATTTTGCGGACATTTCCGTTTTATCGAGCATGCCTGCAAAAGAGAGCTTCGGATGAGAGACCTGCACACGCAGGCGACCGCCATGTACTATAATACGGTTGCGGGCGGACGCGTTTACACCGACAACTGCGTTTGTACCACGGGCTCGTATTTTATGAGCATTTCGCTCGCGCGCCATGGAATGGTGGATGATTATTACAACGAGATTCCGTTTGAATTTCACGGTCAGCGCGTGCTTTCGTACAATCTGAACCCCGAGCGTGCAAGGCTTGAGGTGTTGAACGATGCCTCGGATCTGACGGTGTACGGCTTAAAGACCGAGGGCCCCGGTACGGCGATCCAAACCATAAACGGTGGAGTGACGCGTGTGTTCAACAATTCCTCTGCCATCGGAAGTGACCAATCCACTCTGCCGCTTTTTGCCGATGATAAAGCCTCCAAAACAGAGGTGTATGGCGGCTTGGCGTTTGGCATTGGGCAGGATCCTTCCCTGGAATTCCGCCGTATTTACGCCAAGGAGGGTGCCCCCGATCTGATCCGCAGAGAGGGAAATCCCTTTCTGTTTGATCTCAATGCGGAATAAAGCGTGCGAAAAAGGGGAAAATCAACCAATGGTTGCAGTGCGCTCAAAAAACAAGTGATTGCAATCGGACACATTTTTTGCTATAATAATGATAAGCGCGTGGTCCTGTAACGATTGACGAGGTGACTAAAATGACGATTGGAGAACGAATCAAAAGGTTGAGAAAAGAGAATGATATGACGCAGGAGAATCTGGCGGACTATCTTTGCGTTTCCTATCAGGCGGTCTCCAAGTGGGAGTGTGGGCTGTCCTGCCCCGATATTTCGCTGATCGTTCCGCTGGCAAGGCTGTTAAAGGTCAGCACCGACGAGCTGCTTGGCGCTGTCACCGAGGAGGCGGACGCCCGCTATCTGGAGCTGGAGGAGCTTTACGCGGCGACCTATAAAACGGGAGATCTTTCCGAGCGAATCAAGATATACGAAACGGCAATGAAGGAGTATCCCGGAGACATGGTATGGCTCAACTCCTATGCATGGGACGTTTGGTGCGGTGCCATGGAAAAGGATCAGGCTGCGTTTGAAGCCGACCGAGAGAAGGCGATCAAGCTTTTTGATACCGTCATTGAGAATGCCGATCAGGACAAGATCAAGGCACACGCCATCACGGGCATTGTGCAATGCCTTTGCGGAAAAGGGTGTAAGGCGGAGGCGCGGCGGTATGTGGATCTCTTTCCCGCATCGGACGTCTCGCTGAACGAAAAGGATTATTTGCTTGGAATGTGCCTTGACGGAGAGGAGCAGATCACCCATAAGCAGCACTGCCTGGAAGGATATTTGCAGGAGCTGATGGACAAATTGATGTGGGATTGTGTGGCAGAGGAACGGTACACCTGCCAAGCCGCCGAAGGGGTACTCAAGGCAATGATCCCCGACGGAAATTATTTTTCCTATCACTTTGAAATGAGCTATATTCAGTTTCGCAAGGCAGAGCTTGCAATCAAGGCGGGCGAGGAGAACGACGCCATCAAATGCTTGCAAAAATCGGTCTATCATGCCAAGGAATACGATCTGGTCAGTCGTGTTGCTCCCCGTGAATATACCTTTAGCGCGCCGCTTTTTGATCGGCTGACCTATGATTCGCGCGAGTGGTGCCACACGGGAACCACAACGCTGCTGGAGGATATTCAAGAAATGTGCAAACGAAAAAGCTTTGATCCCATTCGATCCCGCAAGGACTTTCAAGCCTTGATGGAGACGTAAATCTGTAACCGCGGATTGCTGAAAAAGCATAAGGAATAACAGTTTTAAAAAATAGAACTCCCATAGCCGCTTTTCTCTTGCAAAAAGGAGGCGCAAGAAAAAAGCTAACAAAAGAGAACACCGCAAGGGGTGCCTTCCATAAAGCAGGTTTTACCTACCATAAAAAAACAAATTTGTAGTATGTTGTAACATCTAAACGTTTACATTTCTTCTTCCCGCGAGATCCAAACCGCTTTGGCGGTTTGCCCTTCGGGTTTCGACTACGACCGCCCGTGTCATCT
>JAGANE010000020.1 GCA_017624395.1 Clostridia bacterium | reverse complement strand
CCATAACAGAAAAACGGAACAAAGCATTTTTAGCCTTGTTCCGTTTTTCCTTTTATTTTGTGTTGTATTTTTACTCGAAAGCCTTGGTACTCATAAGTCGATACAGTTCCGTATCCTTTGGCAAATGGTTGACGAACGGCACCAATGCCCCGCCGTTCTTGACAAGCCCATGTCCTGCCTCGGCATTGGTGATATAGCTCATCTGAAGCTCGGAAATGCCCATCAGCTCCGCGAGCTTCTCTCTGTCGGTTGCCGCTTGGTTCAGCATCACCACAAGCTCGGAATTGGCAAGCATGGTTCTTGCCGTGTGAGATTGAAGCAGATCCTCCACGTTTTGCGTAATGCCAGTAATAAACGCTCCGTATTTTCGCACCCGCTTCCAAAGAGTAAAGAGGAAGTCTGCGGAATATTCGTGCTTGAACAAAAGATAGATTTCATCAAGGAACACGTAGGTGCTTCTTCCCTTTGCTCGGTTTGACGTAATGCGGTTTAAGATACTGTCCAGCACCACCAACATTCCAATCGGCATCATTTGTTTGCCGAGATCGTGAATGTCATAGCAGACAAAACGGTTCTTGGTGTCCACGTTGGTGGGCTTTGCAAAGGTATCAAGGCTACCGTCCACAAAAAGTTCAATGGCAAGTGCGATCTCCTGTGCCTCGGCTTCGGGCTGCTCCAAGAGTACCTTTCGCAAATCCTTTAAGGTTGGTACTTCACCCTCACAACCATTCATCAGATAGCTGCGGTAGGCGATCTTTGTGCATCGGTCGATGACAGACTTCTGCTTGAGATCGAGCCTGCCGATCAATTGCTCGCACAGAGATAAGATAAACTCGCTTTTGAGGATCAAGGGATTTTCCCCGTCGCCGTAGTCGCGGTTCATATCCATGGCGTTGATATGGTGCTTACTTGTAGCAGACAGAATGATCCGCTCTCCGCCGAGGGCTTCCACGATCTTGTATTCGCGCTCGGGATCAATGACGATAATATCTGCGTTCTTATCCGAGAGATAGAGATTGACAATGTCCTGCTTGGCAAGCATGGATTTACCCGATCCCGACACACCCGTAATAAAGGAATTGCCGTTGAGCAGCTCCCCGCGATTGACCATAATGAGGTTCTTGGAGATCGCGTTGTTGCCAAGATAGATGCCCTTTTTGTGGCAAACCTCCTGCACGCGAAACGGCATAAAGGCGGCAAGGCTTTCGGTGGTCAGCGTTCTACGGATGCGGAGCTTGGTGCCGCCATATGGCAAGGTGGTATTCAGCCCCTCCAACTGCTGCCAACGGAGAATTGACATCGAGCAAAGGTGCTTTCGCGCACATTGTTGGATACTTTCGGTATCTGCGTCAAGCTGCTCCTTGGTGTCAGCCGTATGCACAATGGTAATCAGGGCGGGGATCATGCGCTGATCACGCGACACAAGGTCATTGAGAAACTCCCAGCTCTCCTCGCGTTGGCGTTCCATATCGTAAGGAACGGTAGCAGAAAAGTTGTTGTTCTGATTCTGTTTTCTCTGCCAATTGGAGATATTCGTTTCCACCGCCAACAGCTTGTTTTCTCCCTGCCGTACTGCTTTATCCATGGGGATCGGCTCGGCATCAATCGAGAGCATCAGGTTGCGGTCAATATCGGTCAGCTCGGCAATAAAGCTGTCCTTGATAAAATTGGCGTAATCTTTGAGATAGAGGACACGCCCGTACCGTCCATCCATCTTGAAATGGTCGCTTCGGAATTCCATACTTTGGGGTGCAATGGCAATCTTGAAATCGTGTCCTCTTTTGGCATTGAGGATGCGGTCATAGCGAAAATCGTCCTCGTTACCACGGTGGAAGAAATCGTAGATCATACGGAGCTTTTCTTCATCGTTAACCTCATATAAATCCGAGCCGAGCGCTGCGAATAGGGTTCGGAATTCTCCCTCCACGCGGGCAAAATATGCCCTTGCTTCCTCCAAGGATTTTTTCTCCACAGTCACGGTCAGATATTTGTCCTGCACAATGCCACAGGACAGATTGGCGTTGCGCTCCAAGATCGCATTGTATTCGTTGCGGTAGCGGTCAAGGCGGTCGCCCATGAGGGGAATCATATTGGTCTTTTCAAATTGGCTGCGTTGGATGCGGCGGTTGTTGATTGTAATTTTTGTGGTCGCACCCGCATCCATGCTATTGAGAATATCGGAGTATCCAAGGAACATCCCCTCTTTGTCCTCTCCCGACGCGACCGAATAGTTAATATCGGTAAAACGGAATGTCTTTGACCACAGATTGCGACCGACAAGACAGATGCCGTCCTCGCAAACGCCCAACAAGGGGATTGCTTCTTCCACGGTAGTGGGGACGGCATCGGGTTCATATTTTGGTTTGCTCTTAAAAAACATCACTGTTCTCCTTTTCCATAATCATTTT
>JAGANE010000153.1 GCA_017624395.1 Clostridia bacterium | reverse complement strand
TTCGTAAGCGGCAGATCGCGGAGGCGGATAAGAACGGTTACGCGCTTTTTTTCGGCAAGGACGATGCGGGAAATATCCTGCAATGCTCAATCCGAGCCACCGATGGAAGCCCCGATAAGTGGGATGCAGGTGGCAGTAACCGCGCCTATTCGTTCCAACTTCGCGCAGAACCGGAGCCTCAAACGCTCCGATTATTTGAAAGTGCCATTGATCTGATGTCCTATCTGACCTTGGAAAAGGCTGCGGGACACAAGCTCGATGGCATTTATTTGTCTCTGTCAGGCGTTTACAAGCCGCGCGGACGGCTGGAGGACACCAAAATTCCCGTTGCTTTGGAGCGATGTTTGGAGAAATATCCGATCCAAAGGATCGAACTTTGCCTTGACAGCGACGAGGCGGGGCAATTGGCAGCCAAAGGAATGATGGCTGTGCTTGGTGAGTGCTACGATATGCGTTACCGTCCGCCGCCCGATGGCAAGGATTATAACGAATATTTACAGCGAAAAAATGAAGATGGGAGGGGTGAGAGGTGGGGAAATATCGGTGTACGATTGTAGAAACGCTTAAATTACAGGTTGAAATCATGGCAGATTGTGAGGAAGATGCAAGGCAACAGTTAATTGCCGGATTCGGTAATGAAGAGTATGTTTTGAGCTGTGAGGATTACCATGATACGAATTTCTATTGCGAGGAAATTGAAAAAGCGGAAATTGAGTTAGAACTATGAAAGGAGAAAGGGCGGGGGAAAATGTCCGTCAGTCTTAACAAGCACTGAATTGTGATAGCACAATTCGCTTGTTAGGGGGTGATATCACCCCCTAAAACCCCCGCCGCCAACGAAACAGTATGAAAGAGAAAAAAACAATTTTGATACGACTTGACAAGGACGAGTTTGAGCGCATCACTGCGCTGGCACAAGCTACTGTGCTGTCCCGTGAAGAATTTATACGCCAAGCCCTGCGCGGAACAACGATCCGTGCAAGTCCTCCCGCAGAGTACGTTGAGATCCTACGCGAAATGCGCCGTATGGGAAATAACGTTCATCAGCTTCTTATCAAGGCAAGAACACTTGAATTTGTCGATGAAATCATGTTACAGGAAACCGTAGACATGATTCGGCATATGGATCGTGTGTTTACCGAAGCCTTTGTTTGAGATGGCAACGACCGCAATTTGGGGCGTGAAGGACGGGCTTGACAGCGTGATCCGTTACGTTGCCAAGTCAAGCAAAACTTGGAGAGGACAATATGACCGCGCCGCACAGTATCACGCATTGGAGAACGTCTTGCAGTACACCGCAGACCAAATGAAAACAGAGAAGCAGTTTTACGTGTCGGGCTTAAACTGCGATGAGAAGCCTGACGCAGCCCAAAAGCAGTTTGAGATAACCAAACGCCGATTTAAGAAAGAGGGCGGCATCGTCTGCTTTCACGGCTATCAATCCTTTGCACCGGGAGAGGTCACGCCTGAGGTGGCACACGCCATCGGGATTAAGCTTGCCGAAGAGCTTTGGGGAGATCGCTTTGAGGTCTTGGTCACAACGCACCTCAACACCAAAGCTATGCATAACCACTTCTGTCTCAACAGCGTTTCTTTCGCAGACGGTCTGCGCTACTACGACCAAAAGGCGACCTACAAAAAAATGCGTGAGGCCTCGGACGCGCTTTGTCTGGAATGGGGGCTGTCCGTGATCGAACCCAAAGGGCGAGGGCGGCACATTGGAGAGATCAAGGACGAGGAAAACGGAAAGCTCACGATGCGAGGGCAGATCAAGGCGGATATTGACCAAGCCATCAAGGAGAACTATTCTTGGAGAACCTTTTGCAAAG
>JAGANE010000152.1 GCA_017624395.1 Clostridia bacterium | reverse complement strand
TGCTCTGCGGCAGCGCGGTATTGCTCCGCCAACAGCGTCAGCTCGGTCAGGGATCGGGTAAGATCCTCGGTGGGCATGCCGTACGTGCGCAACAGCTCCCGTACCGCTCCAAGATCGTCCTCGCATTGCTTTTGCCATGCCTGTCGCTTTTGCTGCAAGACAGTGCGTTGGCGGTTCTTTTTGGTGCGATAATGCACCGAGACACCGCAAAGAATTGCGCCAACCGTCAAAAGCAGTCCTCCGCAGATCAGCAACGGCAGCATTGCCGCCGACAGCATGGGAAGCAGACCCAGCACCGCCAAAGCGGCACCGAGAGAAAGCAACAAAACGGACACGGGCAAAAGTGCCGAGTGCGCCGAAAGCGGCGCGGGAAGAACGGTATTGATGGTTTTTTGAAGCTTTTCGGCATTGGACAGACGTTCAAACGCCTTATCCAACGTGGGTTGCGCGGGCGCTCCTGCGGCAAATCTCACGGAAAGCCCATCGCTCTCGCGCGTCGCCTGCAAGGTCTCACGGCGGTTCTTCAGCCCTCGCAAGGTCTCGTTGTCTCGGTCGGCACGGTCAAGCTCTGCTTGGGTAGGAACCCCCGACACAAATCTTTCGCGCAATTTTGCAAGCATCGGGGCATCGGCTGAGGATACGGAAACTGCCTCCACGCGTGCCTTGGCATTGCAGATCTGTTCCCACAAACGGTTTTGTTCGTTCAGCTCGTCCGCCGTGGGTGGTTCTCCGCCAAAATAGGCGTTCAATGCCTTCTTTTTCTCGGTCAATGCCGAAAGCTCGGAAAGCATCCGATTTTTCTGCTCGTTCAGAGCGGCACGCTCACGTGCAAGCCCCACCTGCTCCAGCTTTTTGCGATTCTCCTCTCCAAGCTTGTCCAGCGCAGAAAGCCGCTCCTCCACGGAGAAAAGCTCCTCCTCCTGCGCACGCATTGCCTCCTCCACGCGGCGACATTGCTCCAGCTCCTTCTGCTCCGAGAGGATCTCGCGCTCCAGATCCGCAATGGCACCTCGGTTTCCCGTCATCACGTAGTAACGGCGACGGTGATCCAACGCCTCCATTGCGGTGTCAAAGCTGCCAATGTCCCCCACGTCGTCCAGAAGATTGCCAAGCTTTGCCGAAATACTGTTGGTATCCTTGGCACCCGACAGCGCGCGCTGAGACAGATAAGTACTGCGCTCAAAGCCGTCGGCATCGATCCCAAACAGCTCCTCGCCAAGGGATGACGAATAGGCACTTGACGGCTTGTTGGTGGAAAGATCGTACAAAGCAAAGCGGTCGCCGCTTTCCTTGGCGGCAAAGGAACGCTCTACGCGGAATTTTCCGCGCGCGGTTTCAAATTCCAGACTTCCACCGTAGTTTCCACCCTGCCACGGCGTGTATTTTTTGCGCTCGTTTTCGTCCAAGGAGCGCTTGGACGAGGCAGGAAGTCCGTACAGCATTGCCTTGATAAAAACGGCAAGCGTGCTTTTTCCCCACCCGTTTTTTTGATAAAGAACGTTCATGCCGTCCTCAAGAATGAGATCAAAATTCTGTAACGTTCCAAAATTGTCAACATGCAACCGTAACAGCTTCACAGTCCCACCTCCTCACCCATCAAGGCGCGAAAGCCGCAAGCAATGATGCGTTCCTTTTCCTCGTCCTTTAGATTGGACGCCATCACACGGCGCACAAATTCTCCCTTGAGTGAGACGTCGTTGGCGTAGTCCTCGGGGCAAAGCAGAAGACGGCTTTTGTCGGTGATCTTTGCAAAATAGAACCGCTCGGCAAGCACCCCCGTCAAATGCTCCACGTCCTTTTGTGTCTCGGCAGGACAGGAGCCGATCAGTTCAACCTTGACAAGATCCGTTGCAGGAATCGCATCCACGGCGGCAAGCACGCGGTTTTCCAGCTCCAATTGCGAGGAAAAGCCCGAAATATCACACGACACCGTGTGCAAAGTACGGCGTGCGATCGGCACAAAGCGGTGGGAGATGCGACCTCCCGTGATCTCCAGCAGGACGTATCCCTTTTGTCCGCATTCGTCAAAGCCGCGCCCCTCCAAGCACCCACTGTAGCAGGCGATGCAACGGGAGTCAATGCTTGCCGTGCGATAATCGTGCAGGTGTCCGAGCGCGAGGTAATCAATGCCCTTGCCCTTCAGCTTGCCAAAATGGATCACATCCTCCCCTGCAACACGCTTCCCCGCGCCCGCACGCTCCTGCCCGTGCATCATCACGATGTTAAGGGCATCGGCGTTGAGGCTGAGGGTATCGGGGTCAGGCGATTCACTTCCCGTGATCACGACCTCCCCAAAGGCATAGGAACGCCAGCCGTTGTCAAAGGTGTAGAGGTTTTGGGGCTTGTCCAAAGCATTGCGAAGCGCGTTGCCGCGGTCATGATTGCCCGAAAGATAGAAAAAGCAGAGCTGCGGATGTGCGGCAATAAGCTCCAAAACGTAGCGTTGGGTGCGTTTGGTGATGTGATCGCTGTCAAAGAGATCGCCCGAAATCAGGATCGCCTCCACACCCCCGTCTGCGGCGAGACGAACAAGCTTTTTAAAGGTGGAAAGAAGCTCCCCCTTCCGCTCGCGCGCCTTTTCGGCAGAGAGATTTGCCTCCATCGGTGAATCCAGATGCAGGTCGGCACAATGAATCAGTTTCATACTTGGTCATCACGTCCTTTCTACGTTTATTATATCATATTTCACAGCAAAACGCAAGACCGCATTTGGGAGAAAGTGCATTGTTTTTGCAAAATAAGAGAGGATGGCAACCGACAGATCGTTACAGAAAGTATTTTTGCAAATTTTTGCAAATTTTTTTAAGGAAATCCAGAAAACTCTTGACAAGTCCGTCCCGTTGTGGTATAATTGGAATGTTGAAATTCAATATCCATATTTTTGGGGTATAGCCAAGCGGTAAGGCACCAGACTTTGACTCTGGCATTCGTAGGT
>JAGANE010000151.1 GCA_017624395.1 Clostridia bacterium | reverse complement strand
TAGCCAACGGTGCGGAAAATCCAGGAGCGGTTCAGCTCGTCGCTGTAATGCTTGGTATCCAGCACGCCGTACTTGGCGGTGTTGTACTTGTCGACCTTGGTATCCTTGGCGTGAACGTGGTAGATGGCGCCTGCCAGCTCACGGATGGCGGCAACGGGATCCATGCCCTGCCAGATGAGGTGGGAGGGGTCAAAGTTTGCGCCGATCACGGGGCCGACTGCCGCGCGGAGCTTGAGCAGGGTCTCGGGATTGTAAACGCAAAAGCCGGGGTGCATTTCAAACGCGATATGGGGAACGTGATGTGCCTCGGCAAAGGCGCCTGCTTCCTTCCAATAAGGAATCAGCTTTTCGTTCCACTGCCAATCAAGAATGGCAAGAAAATCCTCGGGCCAGGGGCAGGTCACCCAGTTGGGATACTTGGAGCCCTCGCTGTCACCGGGACAGCCCGAGAAGGTGATCACGGTATCCACGCCCATCTTCTCTGCCAACAGAACGGCATTGCGGAAATCATCGTCAAACTTCTTTGCAATGCCTGCATCGGGGTGAAGCGCGTTTCCGTGAGCGGCAAGCGCACAAACGGTCACGTCGTACTTCTTCAGGGTTGCCATAAAGGCATCGTACTTCTTTTCATCTGCCAAAAGCTCGGCAGGGTTGCAATGTGCCTTTCCGGGGTATCCGCCCGCGCCCAGCTCCACGGTGTGGACGCCGAGGGAGGTCAGGATCTGCAGGGTCTCCTCCAAGGACTTTGTGCCGTAAAGGTTGGCAAGAACGCTCAGTTTCATATCAAAAACCTCTCTTTATTTTATTTGTTAGCTTTATTATAAGACATATCCTGCGGCTTTTCAAGTCAGAAATGGGCAACATATAGACATATATTGCTATCCGTTGTATTTCCCCTCTCAAACGCGCCCAAAAGCAAGCCGCTTTGGGGATCTGTCATCATCATATCATATTTGCGCGCATTTTGCAAGGCTTTTTTCAATTTTTTCAAAAAAATGATCCATGGCAAACTTTTTCCCGCTTTATTTCCCTCTTTTTTGTACAAAGCCCTTGTAAAAAATCAAAAATTATGATACAATGAAAAGAGAATGATCAACAAAAAGCAGAAAGGCTTGTAAAATATTATGAAGGTTGGATTTGTATCCCTCGGCTGCCCCAAAAACCAATTGGACACCGAGGTCATGCTACACGAGGTGCTTGCGGCAGGCTATGAGATCACGCCGGAGGACATTGACGCCGACGTCATCATCATCAACACCTGCGCATTCATCGAAAGCGCAAAAAAAGAAGCCATTGACAACATCCTTGACATTGCATGGCTCAAAAAGAACCGTCATCTCAAGGCGATCATCGTCACGGGCTGTCTTGCCGAGCGCTACGGTCAGCAGATCCTTGAGGAAATGCCCGAGGTGGACGCCGTGCTTGGCGTTGGCAGCATTCACAACATCGTGGAGGCGATTGAGGCGGTAACCTCAAAAAAGAAAAAAGGCTCCAAGGTCAAGTATTATTCCCACGAGGACAAAAACACGGTGCGTCTTGGCGGCGACCGCGTGCTGACCACGCCCGAATATACGGCATATCTCAAGATTGCCGAGGGCTGTGACAACCGTTGCGCCTACTGTGCCATTCCCTCGATCCGCGGCAGCTTCCGCAGCCGCCCCATGGAGGATCTGATCGCAGAGGCAAAGCAGCTGGAATCCCTTGGTGTCAAGGAGCTTGTGGTAGTGGCGCAGGACGTCACGCGCTACGGCTTGGATCTTTACGGTAAATACGCGTTGGCTGAGCTGTTGCACAAGATCAGCGCCGAGACCTCGTTTTTGTGGATCCGTCTCCTGTATTGCTATCCCGACAAGATCACCGATGAGCTGATTGCAGAGATCCGCGACAATCCCAAAATCGTCAAATACATCGATCTCCCCCTGCAGCACGCCACCGACCATATGCTTTCGGCAATGAACCGTCACGGCAACGCCGCAACGATCCGCGAGGTACTTTCCAAGCTCCGCCGCGAGATCCCCGACATCGTCGTTCGCACCACCTTTATCGTCGGTTTTCCCGGAGAGACCGAGGAGGACTTTGAGGAGCTTTGCAAATTTGTCAAGGAGCAAAGATTTGATCACGCAGGCGTATTCACCTATTCCCGCGAGGAGGACACCCCCGCCTACGACTTCCCCGATCAGATCGACGAGCAGGTCAAGCAGGATCGCATGGACATTCTGATGCGCATGCAGATGGAGATCAACGAGGAGCTGAATCGCGAAAAGATCGGAAAAACAGTAGCGGTGGTCTGCGAGGACTACGATCCCGTTGCCGAGGTGCATTTTGGCAGAAGCGCGGCAGACGCCCCCGAAATTGACGGAAAGGTCTACTTCCACAGCGACACCCGCATTGCCCCCGGCTCCTTTGTACGCGTCAAGATCCGCAAGGTCATTGATTACGACCTCTACGGAAACGTCGTTACCAAATCGTAAACATACAGAAAGGATCTTATCATGAAAAAAATGAATCTTCCCAACAAGCTCACCGTCCTGCGCCTGTGTCTGGTGCCGATCTTTGTGGTCATTATGATGGTCTCGGATGCCGTATGGGCAAGCGCCGTAGGTCTGGTACTTTTTATCGGTGCCTCTCTGACCGATATGCTGGACGGCAAGATTGCCCGCAAGTACAATCTGGTAACCGACTTTGGTAAATTTATGGATCCCCTTGCCGACAAATTTATGGTCATCGGTGCCATGTTCGTCATTCTTTACCGCGCCCTCTCCACCTACTCCGACCGCATTTTTGCACAGGTCTTTTTCTGGGCGTTTATCATCGTCATCTTCCGTGAGCTTGCGGTCACCTCGATCCGCTTGGTCGTATCAGGCTCCAGCGGCATCGTGATTGCGGCAAATATGCTGGGCAAGATCAAGACCTGCACCCAGATCGCCTGCGTTATCTGTTGCATTGCCGAGCCTGTGATCTACTCGCTTTTGGGTATGGAGACCGATTTTCTTCCCGTTTCTCTTGCCACCTCCGCACTGATGCTGATCTTTACGCTCTGGTCGGGAAT
>JAGANE010000150.1 GCA_017624395.1 Clostridia bacterium | reverse complement strand
GCGGGAAGGACTCGGTAATCTTATCCAGCATTGTCCAAACGCCCCACAGCTTGGTAGCGGCACCGCAGAATACGGGAACGATATCACCGTGAATGATACCCTCGTGGACGGCGTTGATCGCTTCCATATGCGTGATCTCCTCGCCCTCAAAGTATTTCATCATCAGATCTTCATTTGTGCTTGCAACTGCTTCCATCAGCATATCGCGGTATTTTTGAACCGCTTCCATGGACTCCTCGGGAATCAGCTCCACGCTATGGCGTCCGTTTGCATCAAAGACGTGTGCGGATTCATCGATCAGGTCGATGGCACCAACCACCTCGCCGTTCTTGACCATCGGAATGGTCAGAGGGCATACATGCTTACCAAACGTTACGTGCAGAGCGTCCAATACGCGGCCAAAGCGCGCTTCGTTATCATCAAACTTATTGATAAAGAATGCGCGAGGAAGTGCAGCAGCCTCGGCGTAATCCCACGCCAGCTCGGTTCCCACCTCAATGCCTGCCTTGCCGTCCACTACGATAACCGCACTGTCAGCAACGCGCATTGCCTGCAAAACCTCTCCCGAAAAATCGAGATAACCGGGAGTATCAATGACGTTGATCTTAACGTTCTTCCACATCATGGGCGCAACAGCTGCGGAAATAGAGATCTTTCTTGCAGTTTCCTCTGCATCAAAGTCGCAAACCGTGTTGCCTGCCGTGGTGTTGCCCAAGCGATCGGTCTCCCCCGTAATAAAAAGCATTGCTTCGGCAAGCGAGGTCTTTCCCGAACCGCCGTGTCCAAGCAGCGCGATATTTCTGATGTTCTTCGTTTCGATTTTTGCCATTGTAGTAATCCTTTTTGAGTACCTTTCATTCGATTTGCCGACGGCAGGAAACAATTTTTCCATACCGATTTTGGGATGGCATTTTGCCTTCCGTTTTCGGCTTACTATTATATTATACAATACAAAAAAGGATTTTTCAACATCTTTTTTCCTACCGCGCGTAGAAATATCGCGTCAAATTTTGTGCATTTTATCCAATAGTATCCGACAAAAAAAGTTTTTTTGCGTTTTCAAATGTGATTTTTGCAGCCTCATCGGGACTGCAAGACCATATTTGCGCCAATGTATCTACGGTATATCGCATCAGGCCTGAGTGGTTGAGGCTGCCGCGCATGGGATGCGGTGCAAGATAGGGGGCATCTGTCTCAATCAAAAGACGATCCCGCGGGACGGCAAGCGCCGCCTCACGCACACGGTTGGCATTTTTAAAGGTCAGCGTGCCCGAAAAGGAAATATACCATCCGTGCCGCACCAGCTCCCTTGCCATTTCGGCACTGCCGCTATAGCTATGAAAGACGCCGCGCACCCTTGGATAACGAAGCACCGTCTCAAAGCAATCCCCGTGTGCCTCGCGGTCATGTATGATCACGGGCAGATCCATCTCCTCTGCCATTTCCAGCTGACGCTCCAAAAAATACGCCTGCTTCTGCTTGTCCATCGGAATTCCGTCGTACTCCTGCCAATGATAATCCAACCCGATCTCACCCAAAGCGACGATCTTATTGCGTCTGCGCGCCTCGTCATCCCCCAAAAGCTCTCTCAGCTCTACCAAAGCCGCTTCAACATCGGACAAATAATGACAATCCCCTGGGTGGATCCCTACCGCCGCGTACATTCCCTCATATTCCCTCGCCTGCGCGATCGCTTTTTGGGAATTTTTACAGTTGGTACCAACATTGATAATATGCGTGATCGGATCGGGCATGATCTCCCGCAAAAGCCCATCGGCATAGTGCGCACCCAAGCTCTCAAATTTTGCGTCAAAATAATGCGCGTGTGTATCGAATATTTGCATAATGACTCCTTAGAAAAGGATTTTTTTGTGGGGGCGCTTCTTTTGAGAAGTTCCCCCACAAAAGACGAATCCTAAAAATCATCCCATTTAAAACTCATTCTTCAGACTGCGATGGAACAGCGCATCCATTTCTATGTGGAAATCGGCGTTTTCGTAAAGCACGCGATAAATCGCCTCACAGATGGGAAGCTCCACGCCGTATTTTTTTGCAAGCCCGTGGAGTGCCGCCACAGTATAATAGCCCTCCGCAAGTGAATCAAATTTCTCTCCGCGGATAAAGCACTCGCCAAATTTGCGGTTGTGCGAATAGGGCGAGAACACCGTTGCCTCATAGTCTCCAAGGTGACAAAGCCCGTATGCAGAAACGGGATTGCCACCCATTGCTTCGATCAATCTTGCAATCTCGCGCGTTCCTCGGCTCATCAAGGCACCCTTAAGGGTAGAAAGCTTCATACCGTCCAAAAATCCTGCGGCAATGCCCACAACGTTCTTTGCCGCAGCGCCGATCTCATTTCCAATCAAATCCTGACCGTAATAAAAGCGGATCAGCTCGCCCGAAAAGGCATCCACCAATCTCTGCTTGACCGTTTCGTCGCGGCTGTCAATGACCATACAGTTGGGAATTCCCGCATAAAACTCCTGCACGTGTCCCGGTCCCAGCCACACCGCCACGCGGTTGGAGGGATCCAACGTCTCCTCCACAACCTCGGAAAGCCGCTTTCCCGTTGCAATCTCAATTCCCTTCATACAAAGCACTACGGTCTTATCGCAAAGTTTTAAGGGAGCTAACTCGTTTTGCATCAGAGAACGCAAGCCCTGCGAGCCGATGGAAACGATCAGAGTCTCGCACTCCGTCACCACGGAGAGATCGGTAGAAAGCCTGACGGATGGCGAAAGCGTGAGCAGATCGTTGCTTCTCGTCTCCAAAAATCGCTTCATATGCACCGATTCCGCACGGCCGTACAGCGTTACCTCGTGCCCCATGCGGTCAAGATACCATGTGATCAACGATCCCCAGCGTCCGCAACCAATTACCGTAATTTTCATAAGTAATACACTTTGCGGGGAAAACTCCCGTTCAAAAAGTCTTCCCCGCTCCCCTTTTTCAAAATGAAATTGATTGGATCATCTCACGCGCTCGCCAAGCGGCGTTGCGGGATCCAAAAATACCACGCGCACGGTCTCCTCGCCCGATGCAAGGATCATGCCGTTGGATTCAATACCGCAAAGCGTTGCGGGCTTGAGATTGGCAACCAGAATGATCTTCTTTCCAATCAGCTCCTCGGGCGCATACCATTTTGCAATGCCCGACACCACCTGTCTTTGCTCATAGCCGAGATCGACCCTGAGCTTGAGCAGCTTCTTTGCCTTGGGAACCTTTTCGCACTCCAATATTTTTGCGGTACGAAGCTCCACGTTCATAAAATCTTCAATGCCGATCAGCGCACAGCCCTCGGGCTTTTCGGGGATCTCGTTTGCCTTTGCCTCAGCCTCAGCCGCCGCGATCATCGCCTGACGCTCTGCCTCAAACTCGGCAAGCTTCTTTTCCTCATCAATGCGAGCAAACAGCACCTTGGAGTCTCCCACCGTACTGCCAGCAACCATGCCGTCAAAGCCCGACAGAGACGCAAAATCACGCTTGTCGGTGTTCAGCTCGTTCAAAATCTCCTCTGCCGTTGCGGGAATAAAGGGGGTCAGCATCACCGCGCCCTGACGGATCGCCTCCATCAAATTGTAAAGCACGGTACCAAGACGCGCCTTTTGGCTCTCGTCCTTGGCGAGGCTCCACGGCGTGGTCTCGTCGATATACTTGTTGGCACGGCTCAGCATCTCAAAAATGCCCTCCAGCGCGTCGGCAACGTGGTAATCGTCCATTGCCGAGCAAAGCGTTTCAAACGCCTTTTTGCAAGAAGCCTTCAATTCGGCATCGGTCCCCTCCTCGCCTGCAGGCGCAGGAACGACCTTGTCAAAATACTTCTTTTCCATATCAAGCGTACGCTTGACGAGGTTGCCGAGGTTGTTGACCAGATCCATATTATAACGCTTGATGACCGCCTCGTAGGTGATCGAGCCATCGGATGCAAAGGGCATTTCGGAGAGTGCGTAGTAGCGCACGCCGTCTACGCCAAAATGCTCGGCAAGCTTGTCGGCATAGATGACGTTGCCGCGCGATTTGGACATCTTATCCATGCCAAAGTTGAACCACGGGTGTCCAAATACCTTTTTGGGCAACGGCAGATCAAGCGCCATGAGGAAGATGGGCCAATAAATGGTGTGGAAGCGCAAAATGTCCTTTCCAATAATATGCACGTCGGCAGGCCAATATTTGCGGAAATGCTCACTTTGCTCCTCAAACGACTTGTCGGGATCGTAGCCGAGGGCGGTGATATAGTTGCAAAGAGCATCAAACCATACATATATTACGTGTCTCGGATCAAAGTCAACAGGAATACCCCATTTAAAGGAAGTACGAGACAAACACAGATCTTGCAAGCCCGCGTTCAAGAAATTGTTAACCATTTCCTTTTTACGTAACTCAGGCTGTATAAAACTCGGATTTTTTTCAATGTGTTTTTTCAGTTGATCGGCGTATTTGCTCATTTTAAAGAAATACGCTTCTTCCTTTGCCTGTGATAACTCGCGTCCGCAATCGGGACACTTGCCATCGGCTGCTTGTGTAGCAGTAAAGAAAGACTCACAGGGCGTACAGTACCATCCCTCGTATTCACTCTTATAGATGTCACCTTTTTCATGGAATTTGCGGAAAATCTTCGTTACCGCTTCCTCATGGTTCTTATCCGTGGTACGAATGAAATAATCATAACTAACATTCATTTCGTTCCACAGATTACGGATCTCGCCTGCTACACCGTCCACATATTTTTGGGGCGTAATATTAGCATCATTCGCCAAATTTTCAATTTTCTGCCCATGCTCATCGGTCCCCGTGCAAAAATACACATCCTTACCCATGGCTCTTTGATACCGTGCAACAGCATCGGTCATAATTGCCTCATAGGTGTTTCCAAAATGAGGCTTACGCGAGGCGTAAGCAATGGCGGTAGTCAGATAAAATTTTTCACTCATGTCCTTTAGTCCTCCGAATGGATAATCATTTCGTAAATTTGTTTCAGATAGTCAAAATAGGCGATCAGCATTCGCGGCAGGGTATCCCACAGCAACAAAACGCCAAGCGTCAAAAGCCCCAAAAGGATCCACCCTAAAAAGCCAAGCACAAAACGCAGACCCGCGCCGCGAGCGCATTTTGCAATTTGCCGTGAAAGCTTACGCGCCTCCTTGACGGGCATCTGCGAGAACAGCACGACCGCCATGGTGGGAAATGCGCGAAGGCAGAGCAAAAGACCCAAAAGGATCACCAACGCCACCGCAAATCCAACCGCGAGCTTTCCCAACGGAACCTCCTCCAAAAGAAAGGAGCCCGCCGCATGGATCAACACCGCCGCAAGAGCGGTCAAGCCAAACCTCCAAAAGGCGCCCCATGCAAGGTGCATTGTACGTGCATAGCTTTGCCATGACGAAAACGGTGCAAACAGCTCCGAAAGCGTAGGAGAAGCACCGTAGGCAAGCCGCCCCGCCAAGACAAACACGCCGATCAGCGAGGGCAAGGTAAAAAGAAGCGCAAGCAGGAGCATGGGAGCCAGGTACAACACCAACGCAAGCTCCTCCGACAATGGGGGAGAGAGCATGGAAAAAACAGCGCGCATAACAACGTCCAACGACAAATACATTGGCAGATTGAGCAAAAGCAGCAGGATCGCCTCGATCAAAAGCAATCGGTTGCCATCACGTGAAAGGGTCTCCCCCGCCGCACGGTAGTGCCTCGACAGCTCGGGGAGCCGTATTTTTTGCATTTTCACGGGTGTGATCCCCCTCTCTGTCAATCAATCTCTTTATATTATAACAAAAAAATATGCGGTTTACAATAGTTTTTTGAATTTTTTCCCTATTTTCGGTCAATCCTCCATACAAAGCATCCATCAAAAGACTTTTGAATGAAAAAAGAAAGGAAAACCATCATGAAACCCGTTCCCTACACTCACAATCCGATGCAACGCGCCGTGGAAAGCTTTTTTCTGATCCTTTCGGGCGGTGTTCTTTATTGCGCGCTTGAAATTCTGGAGCGCGGCAGGACACATCCCAGCATGGCAGTGTGCGGTGCCGTATGCTTTGTTTTTGTCTACCGTCTCAATGAGCGCTATACGCGTCTGCCCGTGCTGCTCCGCGCTACGGTCGGTGCCCTCTTTATCACGGGCGTTGAGTTGTTTGCGGGATGCCTGCTCAACCTCGGCTTGGGGCTTGCCGTCTGGGATTACAGTAGCCTGCCGTATCACTTTTTGGGGCAGATCTGCCTTCGGTACAGCATTCTTTGGTTCCTGCTCTGTATCCCCCTCTCAGGGCTTTGCTATCTGATCCGCCGTCACGTTTTTCTCGCCAATGGATAAGGCTCACCACGCACGCATCCGACAAGAGGCAATGCGTCACAGACGCATGATCCTTCACCGTCGATTTGCTCCATACGTATGGGATGCCTTTACGCACACACCGTTTTATCTGCATTGGCAGCATCTGCTTTCCCTGCTCCGTCGCTTTCGCACGGTTGCATTTTTGTTCCGCGTGTTAACCGTAATGCTTACAATCCTGCAAACGGGCGCGCTGGTCATTCTCACCACCGCACTCTTTCTCGTCATTCTTCCCATCGCTGTTTTATGCACGGTCGGCATTCTGATCGCGGCTTTTTTCAGCGCACGCCGTTCTAACGAAGCCCTGCGGTTACCCATTGCTAACCGCAAGGTTTACGTTCTTTTTTTGACCGAAAACGAAAACCCGTTCCTTGCACAAAACGCCAAAAGCCTCGCCGCGGACGACGGTTGTGTGATCATCGTTTCACCGTATTGGATCAGCCGCAAGGGGCTTTGCAAGGGCAGGCTTTATACCACCTTCCGAGAAGAATTTCCGCGTGTTTTTTTGGTGCGGAAGTACTATTTTTTCAGTCTGAGAAAAAAAGTGCTCAATTCTTCCAAAATCGCCTATTTATATTAAAAACACCCCAAGATCCAAATTTAAAACTCGGATTTTGGGGCATTTTTTAGAATTAGTATTGTTTTTATTTTAAAAATCATTTGATTTCAGATACGGTAAAATATTTTTTCGTTACTGATATCAGGATTCTTGCGCAGGTCTCGTTTTTGATCTTTCCTATTATATAAAGAAAGCATCTTGGCAAATACAAAGCCGTATCATTGCCAAGATGCCAAGAATTTGATTTTAAGCCCGTTGTTGCGGAAGGAAAAATGTCATAGCAACGCCGTCGTCCTGCACCAAAAAATCCAACGGGAGCGTGGAGATCAGTGCCGAAACGTAGAGATCGCCCGCCGCGCCGCTGATATTCACCGCTTGAATCAGATATACAGGCCAAAACCACTCGGTTGGCAGTGTCAGATTCAAAACAAACAAAACGACTCCCCATATCACAATGGGAGAAAGACCGATGATAAGATAAGAGCGACGGTTGAAATACGCCTTGCTCGCCGCAAAGGCATAAGGTCCCTTTAAGCCAAAGGTTGGCTTAACACCCTTGCCGTAAAGGCGCATAAAGATGCCGTGTACCGCCTCATGCAGGATCATATATACAACCATACCGCCAAGCAAGATCACCATCCGAAGTGCGTAAACACCAAAATTCGGCATTTCAAAAAAGACTTTGATCGAAACGATCCGATGTCCGATGATCAAAAGTGCCGCAAGCATGATCAATGAAAGCAAATTGACCAGCAGCATCAGCTTTTTGTCCTTTTGCAGATCAATCCGGCGGTAAGGACGGTAATTTTCGGGCAAGGAAGCCGAGTTTTCAATTCTCATATCTGCCACCGTCAATCCAGCACAGGCAGGCAGGTGAGAAGCTCCAAGCCACTATCGGCAAGCGCTGCTTCTGCCTCATTCTCGCGCATCACACGGCTGACGATTGCATATTTTCCGTCCTCCACACTGATATAGCTCTCTCCTCCAAGCAACGTTCTTGCCTTTTCGGCGCACTTGGGACAGCCTGCGATCACGTAGCAACGGCGGCAGGCATATTCGCCTCGTTCTGCAACGTCCTCTGCCGTCGCCGATCTCCAATCGGGAAGTCTGCGTTCCTCGGCACGGTGAGAAAGAATATCGATGATATCCGCCACCACGGCACTTGCCGTCGGCAGCTTTCCTGCTCCCGCACCGTAAAAAAGCGCGCGCCCCAGCATATTGGTATCCACCAAAATCCCGTTATAAACGTCGTCTACGTGGCTGATGGGATTGGAGGCGGGAACAAGGTAGGGAGAGACTCCTGCATAGATTTTTCCGTTGATCCTTTCGGTATGACCGATCAGCTTGACCGCACAGCCAAGCTTTTGCGCCGTTGCGGTATGAAGTCCCGTGATCCCTGTAATGCCAAGTGTGGGAATGGTCTTGGGATCCAAGAGAACCCCATAGGCAAGCGCCGCCAAAATCACGATCTTGCGTGCGGCATCAATGCCCTCCACGTCAGCGGTAGGATTTGCCTCGGCATAGCCCTTTGCCTGAGCCTCCTTGAGAACCGTAGCAAACTCAGCCCCCTCGTTCTTCATCTTGGTCAAAATAAAATTGGTGGTACCGTTGAGAATACCGCTGACCGCAATGATCTCGTTAGAGGCAAGATCGGTCTGCATGGGGCGAATGATCGGGATACCGCCGCCCACGCTCGCCTCAAACAGGTAACGGACATGATGTTGGCGCGCCAGAGCCAACAGCTCCACGCCAAAGGTTGCAACCACCTCTTTGTTGGAGGTGACCACGTGCTTGCCTGCCGAAAGTGCCGCCGCAGTGAATTCGTATGCAGGATGAGAGCCTCCCATCATCTCGGCAACCAAGGTAATCTCGGGGTCATTGAGTATGATATCAATATCATGCACCACGCGGTTTCCCAAGGGATGATCTGGGAACTCGCGCAGGTCAAGAATGTATTTGACGTTGACCTGCTCGCCGCATCGCGCGGTGATCAATCTTTCATTTTCGGTAAGTACCTCTGCGGTGCCGCTGCCGACCACGCCGAAGCCTAAAAGTGCGATGTTTAACATGGTTTTAAGTCCTTTCTGTTTGACTTCCCTTATATCATACCACAAAATCCTTCAAATTGCAAACAAAACTATTGAAAAAAATAAAAAAATATGCTATAATTTGATAAATGCGCAAATCACAGGAGGATTTTTCAATGGCATCACCCATCGGAAGCATGAACAACGTCAAAATCTTCGTTCTTTACCTGATGCGAAATATCAACTATCCGCTTGATCTTGTAACGATCAACGACATCGTCATGCAGACCGACTATATCATGTATCTCGATTTTGCGGTCGCCTTTCACGAAATGCTGGACGGAGGTCTGATTGAGGAAACAGACAAAAATGAAAACGGAGATGCCCTCTATGCGGTCACACGCCGCGGGGCAATGGTAGCAGAGCAATTGCGAAGCGATCTTTTGCCCTCGATCCTTGACCGCAGCCTTTCCTGCGCCCTGCGCTATCTTGATCTCAAGCGTCGCGGTATCACCGTGGACTGCACCTCGGAAAAGCGCGGAGATACGACCTATGACGTCACCTTTGTGGTCAAGGAAAAGGATAAAATTTTAATGCAGACCACCGTCAACGTGGATTCGGAATACCGTTCCCGTCAAATGCGCGAGAATTTTCGGGAACGCCCCGACGTCATCTATCGCGGTATCATGGCACTTTTTACGGGAAACGTTAACTTTTTATTTGACAAATAAGCAAAGCAATTAAATTTCAAGCGCAAATTCTTTACTTAAATCTTAAATACTTTAATATAATAATAAATACTTTATTTGATTAAAAAGTAAATCTTCACAATCTTTTTTTCATTTTACTGTCCATAATTCACAATCCGCCCCCAATCGTTTGGCAAAATTGTTTAAAATAAACAATCTTTTTTGTATAAAAACTCTACAAAAATTGTTTTTTGAAGATTTTTCACAAAAAACAGAAAAAATTGGGGGTTGACTTTCGTAAAATTTATGGTATAATAATGTGGTAAAGGAATGGAATGTCCGTAAAACTCCACAAAAATGCTATTTTTCCATCAATAAAATAGCCAAACGATCGACCAACAAAAAACGGAAAGGCGCACAAGCAAACCCATGAACGATACCGAATTGTACGATCTGCTCAAAAAAATGCAAGACGGTGATATGATCGGCTTTGAGGCTTTGCTTGATCAATACGCCCCCTTGGTTGATTCTATGACCCGCCGTTTTTTGGCTGTGGCACCGTCGGCTGATGCCGATGAGCTCCGTCAGGAGGCAAGCCTTGCGCTTTACCGCGCGGCAATGCATTTTGACATTACACAAAAAAGCGTGCAGTTTGGTCTGTTTGCAAAAACCTGCATTCAAAACGCACTTGCATCACAACTGCGCACATTGAAAAAGCAGGAGTCGGTGGTGCTTTTAGAGGATGAGTTTGGAGACATTGAAACCGATAACACACTGTCCGATCCTGCCTCGCGTTTGATTGAGGAGGAAAGCTATATGCGGCTTTACAATCGTATTCTGGGAGTGCTTTCCGAGTCCGAAAACCGCATTTGGTGGCTTTACCTTTCGGGATATACCGCAAGGGAGATTGCAAAAATGATCGGCAAGGACGAAAAATCGGTACAAAACTCTGTTTACCGCATCCGCCGCAAGCTACGCGAGATCATTCCCTATTCCTGATCTTTATATGCCCTTTTAGCTTAAACAGAGCGTTGAGAGATCAAAGGTGACGGTGAAAATCCGTCTGAGGGTAAAAACAAATTCATATTTTTTTGACAAGAGAGGTTTCAAACAATGTTCCAGGACGAGAACTACGCAGCAGTAGAAAACGAAAACACCGAGTACGTCGACGAGACTCTGGTCTGCAAGGATTGCGGCAATGAGTTCGTGTTCACCGCAGGTGAGCAAAGATTCTATGCCGAAAAAGGCTTTTTGAACAAGCCCAAGGCTTGCAAGGCATGCCGTGATGCAAAGAAGAACGCCGGCAAAGCTCCCCGTGAGTATTTTACCGCTGTATGCGCAGATTGCGGCGGAGAGGCAAAGATCACCTTCCAGCCCTCCAACGACAGACCCGTATATTGCAGCGCTTGCTTTGAAAAACGCAAGAAGGCACAAGAGTAATTCAATCTGTATCGGACTAGAACTGATATAAATAGAATGACTTAAAACAACGGTGTAATGCCTACAAGCATTACACCGTTGTTTTTTTCCGCCCCTTGCCACAAGGCAAAGGGGCGGGATTTTGATTTAGTCTTGTACTACACGTTCCTGATTCAACAGCCGCTCGGAGGCTGCCAGCATCTCGTTGAGATAGGAGGGATCAATGTAAAAGCGTCCCGCCGCCTTGGTGGGATCCGAAATCGGATTTCCGTTTTCGTCATATTTTTCCACCACCTCAACGGTGATCATGGAGCGATAAGAGGAATAAGCATAAAAACGAATGACAACGTCCATTTCATTGTTATTTGTCCACCATTTTTCCTCAACTGATTTTTCCTCGTTTTTCTCGGGTGCGGCAATCAGATTCATCAGCTCTGCCATATCCGAAACACGGTAGGTAAAGATCGCCTGACAAGCATCGTCACCAAGTGCGATATACTCGTCCATCGTCATTTCGGTTCCCGTCAGAAGTCCGATATTCTTTTTGAATTCTTCCTCATCCACGTCTCCCTCAATCGAGAACCACAAAAGCATACTGTACAGCTTGCGGAAATTGGAGATTGCCGAAATGGTTTCGGTCTTTTCGGTACCCTTATCGGTAGTATAGGTATGAACGATGGTATAATCCAGCACACCGCCGTATTCCACGGAGGAAACGACGAGATTGTTGGAGCCTACCGCAACCTCGTAGACCTTGCCCTCGGCATCACGCAGGAACAAATAGCTTGCCGAATTGACAGGAGCTTCACGTTCCCAAACGTAGGCATCATTGCCCTTATCGTCCTTGCCCATAACCTCCTGCCAATAATTGAGACGGAAATAGTCGTTAAAGGACTTTCCGTTGGAGGAGTAGGTTCCCAGCACGTCGTACTCTGTTCCCGCGGCGTCGCGATAGATCAGCTTGTAGGTGCGCAGGGTGGTGCCGCCCTCGGTCAGATTGTAGGTGTGTATCTCATCCTTGCCGTTGGCATCCTTGACCACTGTCTGCAACACGCGGTTGCCGTCACGGTCTACCGTAAGCAAATATCTTTCGTACGGCTCATAATCCACGGTCCCCTTGGTCAGGTGATTGATGCGTAGATAATAACCGCCGTCTTTGAAATTCAATGCGTGAGCGACGTAATTGACACCGTTTTTGTCGGTGTAGGTAACCTCCCCACTCTCACTGCGGCTGATGCTTCCCTTTTCCATGTCGATCAGCTTCAGCTTGCCCTTTTCGTACTCATAATACATATAGGATGCCGAATTGTCCAGCGTGAAGGTAAAGGTCTTCCAACCGCCCGTTGCGGTATCACGGAATTGCAGCTTAAGATCCGAAATATAAGCAATGTTGTTTTGGAAGAAATACTGATCGTACCACTTGCTTTCTCCCCATTCAAGATAGGAGAAGTAATATTGATCGACCTCAACGATCATATCGTAAAGCGGCGACGCTACGTAATAGGTTCCGTTTTCGGTTTTGTTGGGGTTGACAAAGATCGAGTTGGTAACGTATCCGCCAATGTAGTTATTTTCGTCCAGCACGGGCGTTTCAAAGGTAATATAGTAAACGTCCTGATCCAGACCGTACTCCTTCAGATCCTCTTTGTCAAAGCCCAGCTTTTTGCAGGCAACAAACTCCATCTCATAAAACAGACTCATTACCTTGGAGACACTGTCATCGTTGAGCGTATATCCGCTCATCAGTTCAATGCCGCACTGATAGGGATTTGCGGAATAGATCGAATTATTTCGGTTTTCCAGATCCAGATAATTAAAGGCAACGATCACGTCAAGGTCGATCTCATCGGGATCTACCTCCTCGTCCTCTCCCTTTTCCAACAATTTTCCAAAGTCGGTTTTTCCCAAAAGGAAGTTATGTGCCATAGCGTAGGTGGTGGTACTCATGGGGTACACGATGGCAGGCGTTACCAACGCCTCAACCGGCTGCAGCACCGTATTGGCAAGGCTGGAGCTGACGATATACACCGCACTCCGTCCCTCCAGCTGTACGTAATAGCCGCCGCCCGAAAGAATGGCGTCACCCACGCGCATGGTGTACTTGGTGTTGGGATCCGCCGTACAGGTGCCGTCCTCGGCGTAGATTGCCTTGGTAACCGTGTAGGTGGCGGGAGTATCATTGGGACCAAGCCCGTATGCCGAATAATCCACACTGCCGTCGGGCAAACGAGGCGCTGCCGACGTCTCTGACGTCAGATCCAGCTTTTGCATGGTCAGCGTATATCCACAGCTGACGCAAAGGCTTGCAAACAGCTCCTGATTGTAGGAAACAAGAGATTGTTCGGTACCTTCAATATGCACGTTTCCTGCGGCGTCACGGTAGAATTTAAAGTTTCCGTACTCGTTGGTCACCTCAATGGAATAGGTGTTTTTTTGCGTGATCTGCGGAAAGATCATGATACGGTCATTAAATCCAAGGCTTTCTCCGCCTGCCGAATCGTAGTCAACCACGGCATACAGCTCCCACTCACCCGTTTCGGCGTTGATGCTATATTGGTTTCCGCTGACGGCGGCAATATAGTAGCCGTCCTC
>JAGANE010000149.1 GCA_017624395.1 Clostridia bacterium | reverse complement strand
TGCCGGGGGAGTGAAGCGCGGAAAATGCTAACTGCAAGACCTTAAACCACCGTAAAAACAAAAAATAAGAACGATTATTCTATCAAAATAACCGTTCTTATTTGGTCTGAGTGACAAGACTTGAACTTGCGGCCTCTACCACCCCAAGGTAGCGCGCTACCAGCTGCGCCACACCCAGATCTTTACGACCTGTATATTATACCACATCTTTTTTGAGAAGTCAAGTCTTTTTTTAAAGTTTTTTAAAAGTTTTTAAGTTTTTTATCTTCTTTAGGATTTTTTCTTTTACAACATATAAAAGATCATTTCTGCTTAGACGAATTTTTAAAAATAGTGCTTTCATTTTTGGTGTCTCCTTTTATGGTTCACTTTTTTAAAATGAAATACTATCTATAGATTAAGAAGTGAGATGTGTTTCCAATTTATCAAAATGTAGGAATCGTGGAAAGACGAAACGTTCCAAAATATGTTGAATCGTATGAGATTTTGCAAAGATTACCGAAAAATAATATCAAGTTTCTTTAAAAAATGTAAAATTGAGAATAAAAAATATTGCGGAAAGTATTGAATTTTGCATTGAATTTTGGTATAATAAAGGGGAAATTTCCACAGCCTTAAGGCTATGGCGGTTTGATTTGCAAAAAACGGGGGATTTTGAATTTATGCAAAACAACAAACGACCTGAATCAATGGAACGTATTACTACAAAAGCATTAGCAGAAGCCTTTATCGACGAGCAAGTGCGTGAGGTTCGCGCACAGGTGGGTGATAAAAAGGTTTTATTGGCTCTTTCGGGCGGAGTGGATTCCTCCGTCGTCGCTGCACTTTTGATCAAAGCAATTGGAAAGCAGCTGATCTGCGTGCATGTCAACCACGGTCTGATGCGCAAGAACGAATCCGAAAACGTAATCGAGGTCTTTCAAAATCAGTTGGATGCAAATTTGATCTATATTGATGCTACCGATCGCTTTTTGAATCTCTTGGCAGGGGTTGCTGATCCCGAGACCAAAAGAAAGATCATTGGCGGTGAGTTTATCAATGTGTTTGCCGATGAGGCACGCAAGCTGGACGGCGTCTCGTTTTTGGCGCAGGGCACTATCTATCCCGATATTTTGGAAAGTGTGAAGCAGGGAGAGGGGAAAAAAGCTGTTAAGTCTCATCACAATGTAGGAGGACTTCCCGACGATCTTGCAGAGCGATTTGAATTGGTTGAGCCGATCAAGCTGCTGTATAAGGACGAGGTTCGTGTCGTTGGTAGAGCTCTTGGACTGCCCTCCGAGATGGTGGATCGTCAGCCTTTCCCCGGCCCCGGGCTTGGTGTTCGTTGCTTGGGGGCTATTACGCGCGATCGTTTGCATGCATTGCGCGAGGCAGATGCCATTTTGCGCGAGGAATTTGACAAATGTGGTTTGAATCAAACGGTATGGCAGTATTTTATCGCCATTCCCGACATCAAGAGCGTTGGCGTCAAGGATGACAGCCGCTATGAGGGATGGCCTGCGATCATTCGTGCCGTGAATACCAAGGATGCGATTACGGCAACGATAGAGGAGATTCCCTACAAGATTCTGCACACCATCACCAACCGCATCACCAATGAGGTAGAGGGGATCAACCGCGTGCTGTACGACCTGACTCCGAAGCCTACCGGTACGATCGAGTGGGAATAATGCCAAAAACGGCAAAAAGCCTTGTGACATAAGGAGTTTTGCATTTCAAAACATCCTCGTGGCAACGTTTTGGCAACATTCGAGTATTATTCATAAATAAAATTTGAGCTAAC
>JAGANE010000148.1 GCA_017624395.1 Clostridia bacterium | reverse complement strand
GAGAGCTTGTCGATCTCGTTTGCCAGCACGTACATGCTGTGTCCGCAGTATTCGGGCATTGCGGTACAAAATTCGGCGGATGCCTGAATGCCGTTGTGCGCAAAGTGCTTTTGTATCCATGCGGCAAGCTTGGCGGTGGTACAACGCTCAAAGTGTACGGGGGTGAGATGCTCGGCATGTCGGGTGTTGATGGGGGAGGGCTTTTTGGGAAGATAGCCTGCGTCAAGGCAATCGGCGGCAACGTTGACGATCAGCACGTTGTAGTCGTATTCCTTAAGTGAGGCAAGCGCATTGCAAAAATCGTCCAGCTCATTGGGGCGCATGGTGTTAAAATTGAGACCGTTGACCGAAACCAGCTTGCGATCTGCCATCATGGGGCTTGGCATCAGCGCATCCAATAGCTTGTCCGCGGTAAAGCCCACGGCATCCAGACGCATTTCGTTAAAAAATGCGAGCGTGGGATCGGGGCAAAGCACCTCTCGCGCTTGCCGCAGGGCAAATGCCTTGAGGTAATCCTCGTCCCCAAAAAAGAGGTATCCCGCGCGCGGCGAGGTTTTGATCTCTTTCCGAAAATCATTTTCTTTGATCATTTCCATAGGTTGCAGCTCCTTGATTTGAGTCGACGTTTCTTTGATCTATTCCGGCATATATTATACCATGAAGCAAAAATGCTTGCTGGCAAGGGCATTTTTGCGAAGCCGTCAATGATGCAGGCGCGCGAGAGCGCGAGAGGGCAAAGCCCAAAGACTTGCGAGCAAGGCTTTCCGGCATATATTATACTATGAAGCAAAAATGCTTGCTGGCAAGGGCATTTTTGCGAAGCCGTCAATGATGCAGGCGCGCGAGAGCGCGAGAGGGCGAAGCCCAAAGACTTGCTGGCAAGGCTTTTCTGCATATATTATACCATCAAATTAAAGGTTTCGCCATAGGTTAGAGGAAAATTTTTTCTTTTTTTTCAAAAAAATAAAAAGAAATTTTAAAAAAGTCTTGCAAAAAGGAAAAAAGTGTGGTATAATACCCGTGTTGCGCGTGTGCGCAGAAATTTTAGGGTGGTCCGCTGCTTTGCTCGCATGAACACCCGATGATCAGGAGGACTCAAAAATGAATTTACTTGAGGCTTTTACAAACGAGCAATTGAAGGCGGAGCTGCCCGTCGTCCGCATCGGTGACACCGTTCGTGTGCACAACCGTATCAAAGAGGGTAACAGAGAGAGAATCCAGATGTTTGAGGGAACCGTTATCGCAAAGCACGGTGGCGGCATTTCCGAGACCTTTACCGTAAGACGTATTTCCTACGGTGTAGGTGTGGAAAAGACCTTCCCCATCCATTCTCCTAACGTAGTTAAGGTAGACATCGTGCGCGTTGGTAAGGTAAGACGTGCAAAGCTGTACTACCTGCGTGACAGAGTTGGTAAGGCTTCCAAGGTTAAGGAGCAGATCTGACTTTGAAAAGAAGAACGCTCGTCGTGTGACGGGCGTTTTTCTTTTTTTGTTTTGTTTGTTGCCTGTGTTTTTTGATTGTTCATTCCTCATCGTCGGTAATGCGGTAGATTTCCACCTCAAAGCTATCGGCGGAGACATAACACTCCCTGCCGTAATAAGAAATCTTATACCAATCGTTGCGTACCGTACCGTCGTCGGATTCATACGAGCCGCCAATCACAGGCTCTGCCTGCAACAGCCGCGCGGTGTCTTGCGTGGCAGAGCGCAAATAGGCAGGATTTCCGCTGGAGAGCATCAAAACGTCGTAGTTAGTGCCGGGACCTGTTCTGACGTAACAGATTTTTATTGCCCGAATAATGGGCAGCTCCTCAAAGCAAATGACCGACGTCGCGTCCTTTTTGGCGCCCTCCACAACGTGACGGAAGGAGAGGGATTTTCCGTCCTCTGCAAAATAAACAGAGGACACGCCACGATATTGGGGAAACTCCTCGTAGTAAGCGTTACGGTCAAAGATGTCCTGCGCCGTTAATATTCCGTCCTTGATGTACACAATCTTGTCGGTGGAGAACTCGACGATTGTTCCCAAGAAGTTATCTGAAAATTTGTTTTGGCTGATGCTGTAAAAAAAGGTGGTGTAGTTGTGGACTTCATGATAGGCAGTAAATCTGATCAAATTGCCCTCTTGGTACCCCCAAAAGGAATGTTCAGCATTGCTCGTTTTGACCAACGTACCGTCGGACGCATAGATCTCATACAAAATTTTATCGGTTCTCACATTCTGAAAATCGATCTCCATAATTCTGTAATGTGCGTGGGTTACAAGCGGCTTTTGGAGCTTTGAGGCGATGGGACGTTCCTCAGGCTTCATTTGAAGGTAACGTGCCAAAAGTGTGCCGTCATCCTGCACCGGAACACCGCCGCGCAAGGTGAAAGCCGTTTGTGCTTCTTCCAAAGGCTTTCCATTTGCCTGAAAAACGGAAATGAAGATTTCCTCCGTACCGTTGCCGTCGATATCCAAATAGTAGCATAGCATCTCGTGCTTGGTGGGGAGGTTGATCATTTTTGAGGTGATGTCGCATAGCGTTTGATAGATTTTTTGCTCGCGGCTGTCAAGCGTCGGCATGCCTGCTTCAAATGCTTCTCTGCCGCCCTGCTTGGCAATGCAGGAAATTGTGTTGAGAATGTCATCGTAGCTGGAAAACAGTACCGGGGGGAGCAGTTCCTCTTGACTTGGCGCGGTCGTGCTTTCTTCCTCAAACGTAGTGACCGTGTTCTCGTCCTCAAGCACAGTGACCGTGCTTTCAGGCTGGGATTCTTTATCATTTAGCCCCCCGCTTTTCGCCTGACAGGAAACGCAAGCGACCAGCATGGTGGCGGACAAAATCAGACTCATGGTTTTTTTCATTTTTTTCTTTCATCCTTATCTTTTTTTATTGCTTCCAACATCAATTTTATCATGCCGTTTTTTGTTTGTCAATAGGTGAAGAAAAAGTGGAGCGGATTTTTTTCTACAAGCGTTTTTTAGTGCCTGAGTGGGGGAACTACCCCACAATCCGTTCCTTGGAAATGATGCGCTACCGTCAAAGGACATTTTTTTCGGCAGTGTCGCAAGCGAGCGATACACTTGGAATCATATTTTTTCAATCCCATGCATACAATGAACCACAATGATACGAGGGAAAGGCGGTTATGTGATGAAAAAAGCGAGTTGGAAGTGTGGATTGGCGGCGTTAGCAGGTGCGCTTTGCCTCACGGCAGGAGGATTTTCTTCTGCGGCGGAGGACGTGGAGATCCCCGTGGTATCGTATGGCTTGCAGGTGCTGTCTGCCGCTACCGATATGGCGATCTCGGCACCCGTGGGCAATGAGATCGTTTTTTCGCAGGAGGACTTTGCGCGCGCGCTGAATTTGTCAAAAATCAATTACGTCACCGTCAAAACACTGCCCGAGGTCACGGCAGGGGAGCTTTTGTTGGGTTCTACACGCGTGGCGGCGGGGCAGACGGTCTCTGCCGAAAATCTTGGCTATATGAGCTTTCGCGCGGCATCCGATGATCTGACACAGGCATCCTTCTGCTTTACCGTCAACGGCTCCGCCACTCCCATGGTGTGCAATCTGTATTTTTTGGACACCGTCAATTATACGCCCACGGTCAGTATGGTTCCCACGCTTTCTCTCAACGTCTCCACGCACAAGGGACTTGCGGCACACGGGGTGATGTCTGCCTATGATCCCGACGGTGACGGGGTGGTTTTTGAGGTGGTCTCCTATCCGCAAAACGGCTCTCTGCGCCTGACCGACCGCACCACGGGGAGCTACGTATATACGCCCAATGCAAGCTATACGGGAACAGACCGCTTTACCTACGTGGCGCGGGACAAATACGGCAATTACAGTGCCGCGGCAACCGTCAATCTTAAGGTCACGGTGTCGGGGACCTCGGTCACGTATGCCGATATGCTTGATTCGGAGGCATACAACGCCGCGCTGACCATGACAGAGACGGGCGTGATGAGCGGCAGGCAGGTGGGGAATCAATACTATTTTGATCCCGAGGCGTCGGTTAGCCGCGTTGAATTTTTGGTGATGGCGATGAATGCGGCGGGGATCACCGAGGTTCCTGCGTGTGATACGACGGTCTTTGCCGATGACAGTGAGATTCCCGAGGCGATGAAGGGCTACGTTGCCGCCGCTTACGAGATGAAGTATATCAGCGGATCCTTGATGGAGGGAAGGCTATGCTTTTTGCCCAACGAGGAGATCACACGCGCGCAGGCGGCAGTGATGCTTTCCAACATTGTGGGGCTTTGCGACGTTCCCGTTACGCCCACCTTTGCCGATCACTCCGAGATCCCCGTTTGGGCAAGCGAAGCCATCTATTCGCTCAACGCCGCAGGTATCATGAACAGCCGCGCGGGATATATCTCGCCCGTAGCCAAGATTACGCGCGCACAGACCGCGCAAATGCTGGCGGCAGCCATGGAATACGTGGAATAAAACACAACCACCCATCAAATTGTGGATATTTTTATAAAAAGTTTTGCGCAAGCTTTTTCAAAAGCTTGCGCGGTGGAGGCTGCGGAAGCCTCCTCGCCCTCCGCAGAGGTCGAAATACCTTTTACGGCGTTTTTTTGCAAGCTTTTCTTTTGCGCCTACTTCCTGCAAGAGAAAAGCGATTAAGGGGTTGTGCATTTCTCCAAACGTTGCCCAAAATAGCAAAAGCCTTCCTCATTGAGGAAGGCTTTTATCGGTGTTTTTCATAGGTTCTCAATCGTCCCCTCGTTTACGATGACTTCATCGTTTCCCGCGTCAACGTCCTTCAGGGACAGATGCTTGATCGTTCCCTTGTTGTAAAGGAGCGGCATGGGCTTGCCCGTGTCGTTTTGGGTGGTGACGTCGTCAAGGATCAGGCGGTCGATCACGCAGGTTTTTCCAACGTAGATCGTTTCCTTGGGGATATTTTTTTCTCTGCGGTGCAAGGAACGGACGGTCAAGGAGCGAACGTCGGTGTCGGATTGAACGTAGATGTAGGGGAGTGCTGATTCGGGCGTTCTCGGGTAGGGCTTTTCTTTATGGTAAACGCCAATGGATTTGGAGGCATAGACGTTGTCCACGGTGATGCTGTCAAAATGTCCCGTTGTTTCTCCCTCATAAAATTTTGTAATTCCAACCACGTATTGATAATAGGTGCCAAAGACATTGGAAATATGGATGCTTTCGATCAGCTCGCTGACCGTGAGCAGACGCACCGCACTGTGGCAATTTTCGGCATACAGACCGTCAATTTTGATGTTTGTGATCGGTCCGTGTGTGCCCTCGTGCGCGTTGATGGCAACAAGATCGTCGTAGCAGGCGCCCTTGAGATTGCGGATCATGCCGTAGTGGCAGTTGCCGTCAATATGCTCGCCGTCCATGTTGAGCGGAATGGGATTTCCCATATTGAAATCAAAGGTAATGTCCTCCACCGTAAAGTAGGTTACGGTGTCCAGCGTGATGGCGTACATCGTGGGATCCTTGACGGTGAGAGAGGAGATCTTGAGATTTTTGACGTTGTAGAAAAAGATTCCGTAGCCGTAGAACTCGCGCACCGAAAAGTCCCTTGCCTGCTCGGGGTTGGGGATCTGGTTCATATTATTGCAATCCCAAATGCCACCGCAAAGCTCAATGTTTTGGCAGGGCGCATCGGGGGAATAATCGTCCACGAACCCCCAGATATGGGGATGATGCGGCGCGGCGTGATAGACAAATTCGGGCAGCCGTTTGGCGTGATCCTTGATCATCTTATTGCGTACCATCACGCAGTTGGAGTTGTCGGCAAGACGGATCACGGCAAAGCGGGGAAGCACCAGCCGAAAATTGGAGGGAAGCTCCAGGGGCTTTGAGATCAGGTAATGCTTTTTTGGGGCAGGGAGTGAGACCTCGCACACGCCGCTGTCGATCAGCTCCTGAATTGCCGCGGTATCGTCGTGAATACCGTCACCGTATAATGGATGCATCATTGTTCTCCCTCCTGATAGAATGGCTGATACTGCTTCAAGAGATCAAGGTAGTAGTCGTTAAAGCAACGAATGGGCGTGGAGCTGTGGACGATTTTGTCCTGCGTAAAGGTCAGTGCGTGCGTCTGGCGTCCCTCAAAGTAGATCCTTTGGTCGGGAATGCCGATGGCACGCAGCTGATCGACCACGCGCCGATAGCAACCGTGCGACATTTGGTCATAGCTGACGTCTGCCTGCGGAATGAAGGCATAATCTGCGTCGACGGCTTGATAGATCTTTTCCATCCAATCGTTGATGGCGTGGTGAGCCACCTGCACTACATCAGCCTTGAGGAAGGGATATTCACCCTTTTCGTCGCGGTACATACCAAGCAGCCTTGCCTCCTCACCGCGGTATGCCGCCATCTCATTTTCATGGATCGCACAGGTCCAGTTTCCGCCCCAATCGGCAAGCGCCATTACAGTGTGCTTGCCAAAGGTGAGCTTGAGGACGGTGGAGGTTGCGTTGTAGTCAAGGAGATCGCTCTTGCCCGTTGTGGGATTCACGCGGTCCTCGTGTGTGGTGACAACCTCGATCTGCAGGTCTGCCAACGTAAATTTTTCCCCCGTGTGTGGCTTGATAAATTTGATGTTGGGGATTTTTTTGAGCAGCAGCTCTCCAAATTTTGCAAAGGGAACACCGCCGCCACCCGGAAATTCAACGCTGGGGAAATTATATATAGCGCGCTCAATCATCAGCTCGTCCGCGTGATAGTCAACCAAATTGAGGATGTTGCCCTTGTGGTCGTTGTGACCGTGGCTGATAAAGATTGCCGCCACGCGCACCTTTTGGGGGGCTTGGATGCCCGTGATCTCGCGCAAAAACTGCATTACGCCCGCACTGATTTCGGGCGTTGCCTGAAAATCGTAGCCGCCGTCAATCAAAATAACACTGTTGTCGGCAAGCTTGACGATGCAAAAGGTACCGCAGTTGGAGTATTTTTTCTCACTTGCGGCACCGCCGCCGTTGCCCGTGGGATCGTAGACCAATGCGTACTGATAAAACGTAGAGCATTCGTCACCCGTGGGAATATAAGAATATCCAAAGTCACAAAGCGGCATGCTTGCGGTATCCACAATCACGCGCGCCGTACCGTCGCAAGGGGTGAAATAGGCGTAGATCAACGACTCCCCCTTTTGAAATTCTGCAAACAGATTTTGATGGATCCGATTGGAAAAGGTGTTGCGGTATCCATCGCGGAGAAGCTGATCCAAATATTGATGAAATTCTGCGGCGTTGGTATCCGAGATCACCTGCAAGCGGCTGGTCTCGCTTTCGGGGAAAAAGGATACGCCAGCTCCGTCGTTGTAGGCATTTTCGGAAAGATTTCCGCCCTGATATTCGGGGGCATCCAGCAGCCATGTCCGTTTGTTTTCTTGATTCATAGTGGTTTTTGCTCCTTTTCGTTTGATGCGATCCATTTTGGTTTTGTCCTTACCAAAATTATATAACTTTTCCACCCGAAAAGCCTTTCCAATTTTGACTTTTACTTGTGCGCTATTGACTTAAGAACCAAAAAATTCCCTTTCTTGCTTTGCTTTTTTGAAAGACGCGTTTTTGTGGGGGCGCGGTTTTTGTGGGGCGCGGTTTTTGTCAGACCCTTTTTGAAAAAAGGTTCCCACAAAAAACTCCCCACGAAAAAAACATCCTTAAAGGTGAGCAATTGGCAAGCAAGCAAGCGTTTTAGGAGAGGCAATCAAAAAAAGCGGATCGCACGAGGTATGCGCGATCCGCTTTTGAATTACTGTTCTTTTGATTCGGTCTCGTTCTTCTTTGCAAAGAATTGTTTTGTGGTTGCAACCACCACGCCCGAAAGACCGATAAGGGCAATGAGGTTGGGGAGCGCCATCAGCGCGTTGAAGCAATCTGCGATCAGCCAAACCGTGTTGATCTCGGCAATTGCGCCGACAAAAACGAATACCACGTAGATCAAGCGGTAGACGGTAACGGCAGCCTTGGCGTGATTTTTAAAGAGGTAGCTTGCGCAGACCTCGCCGTAGTATGCCCAACCGAGAATGGTGGAGAGGGCAAAAAAGACGGTTGCAATGGCAACGCCGTAGCCGCCAATGACGGGAAGTGCCTCGTTGAATGCCGCACTGCTGAGCGCCGCACCGTTGACGGCGGGAGCGACGTTTGCTTGGAATGCGGTCATATAGGTGTCGGAGGTCAAAACAACGACAGCCGACATCGTGCAAATGATGATGGTAGTGATAAAGACCTCAAAAATTCCCCAAAGTCCCTGCTTGACAGGCTCCTTGGCGCTGGATGCCGAGTGCGCGATGGGGGCACTGCCCAAACCTGCCTCGTTGGAGAACACGCCTCTGCCAACGCCGTAGCGCATAGCGGTAAGGATTCCGTAGCCCGCAACGCCGCCAAAGGCAGAGCGGAAGTTAAAGGCTCCTTTAAAAATCAGCGCAAAAGCGTCAGGAATATGCTTCGCGCGGAAGATGAGTGCAAAAATAGATGCGAGGATAAAGAAGATTGCCATAACGGGAACCAGCTTTTCGTTTACGGTGGCAATTCTCTTAACGCCGCCGATGATCACCGCTCCGACAATGACGGTCAAAACAATGCCCGTGATCAGGGGATCGATGCTGAGGTTGCTTTCCAGCACGCCCGAAATCGAGTTGGATTGTGTTGCGTTGCCCGTGCCGATGCAGGCAATCATGGCAAAGATGGCAAACACAGCGGCAAGCCACTTGATGCCAAGTCCGTTTTTGATGTAGTACATCGGACCGCCCAGCCACGCACCCTTTTCGTTCTTTTCACGGTATTTGAGGGCAAGCACGATCTCGGAATATTTGGTCACCATGCCAAGCAGGGCACTGATCCACATCCAAAAGACCGCCCCGGGGCCGCCAAGAACCAACGCCGTGGCAACACCTGCAATGCTTCCCGTTCCAATGGTTCCCGCAAGTGCTGTGGTCACCGCCTGAAAGGGGCTGACGCTTCCGTCGTTCTTTTCGTGCAGATTTTTTTGAAAGAGGCTTCCTGCCGTGTTTTTCAGCACGTAGCCAAAACGGCGGAATTGAAAAAATCTTGTTCTGACACTCAAAAAGATTCCTGCCGCGATCAAAAAGATCATCATGGCAATGCTCAGGATATTGTCATAGACAAACCCCAAGGCAAGATTGAGCGCGTGGATGATGGATTCCATTCTTTTACTCTCCGTATCATTTGAATTTTGCCGCCTTGCGCGGATGGGGAAAGCGGGGAACTCAATTGCTTAGCCTTAAAATTTTTCAACAGCCTAAATTATATAAAAAAAAGAGGTATTTGTCAATAGAAATACAAAGAAGCAAAAATGTTACAACTTTTTTCTTCTTTTCTTTTCTAAAATTGACATCAAAAAAGGAGAACCGCCCCGAGCTTGGGAACGGTTCTCCAAAATCAGATCCTTTTTCAGTTAAAATAGCCCTCTTTATAAAGCAGCTCAGCGATAAGCACTGCGCCGCCTGCCGCGCCGCGCAGGGTGTTGTGCGAAAGTCCGACAAACTTGTAGTCAAACAGCGTATCCTCGCGCAAGCGTCCCACGGTTACGCCCATTCCGCCCCAAATGTCGCGGTCAAGCTTTGCCTGCGGACGGTTATCCTCCTCAAAGTAGGTGATAAACTGCTCGGGGGCGTGCGGCAGCTTCAATTGTTGCGGCTTGCCCGAAAAATTCTTCCACGCCTCCAAAATTTCTTCCTTGGTCGGCTTGTTCTCAAAACGGACAAAGACCGCCGCCGTGTGACCGTCGGTGACGGGAACGCGAATGCACTGTGTGGTGATCAGCGGAGCATCAGCCTTGACGATCTCGCCGTTTTCCACCTTACCCCAAACGCGCAAAGGCTCCTGCTCGCTCTTTTCCTCCTCACCGCCGATGTAGGGAATGACGTTATCGATCATTTCGGGCCACTCGCGGAAGGTCTTTCCAGCACCCGAAATTGCCTGATACGTGGTTGCCACCACTTCCTTGATGCCAAACTTGCGCAGGGGCGTCAGTGCGGGAACGTAGGATTGGATCGAGCAGTTGGGCTTGACGGCAATAAAGCCGCGCTTGGTGCCAAGTCTCTTTCTCTGCGCCGCAATGACCTCCAGATGTGCATCGTTGATTTCGGGAATGACCATAGGAACGTCGGGCGTCCAGCGATGCGCCGAGTTGTTGGAGACTACGGGAATCTCTGCCTTGGCGTATGCCTCCTCCAAGGCGCGGATCTCGTCCTTTTTCATGTCCACGGCACAAAAGACAAAGGCGCAATTTTTGCCAACCTCTGCAATGCTTGCCGCGTCCAGAACGGTCATCTTTTTATATTTTTCGGGCATGGGGGTCGTCATCTTCCAACGCGCGCCCACCGCCTCCTCGTAGGTCTTGCCTGCCGAGCGAGCCGACGCCGCCAACGTGGTGACCTCAAAATAGGGATGATCCTCCAAAAGTGTCAAAAAGCGTTGACCGACCATACCTGTCGCGCCGATGACACCAACCTTCATTTTATTCATAGGGTTCCTCACTTTCTCCGTCTTGCAGGTGCAAAACGAAATAAAATTAATTTATTATAGCATATCTCACCGTTTTTTTCAATACCTTCTTGACAATTTTTTTGTTTAATAGTATAATAAAGCAGAAAAATATCGCAAAAAACGTGAGGATTTTATGAAATTGGAATTGATCGCCACCTGTCTGTTTGGATTGGAAAAGCTGTTGGGAGAGGAGATTGACGCACTGGGGCTGCGTCGCGTGGAAACGATGGACGGACGCGTCAGCTTTGAAGGGGAGCTTGCCGACGTCGTGCGCGCCAACCTGCATCTGCGATGCGCCGAGCATGTGTTTATCTGCCTCGGACGCTTTCCCGCCCATAGCTTTGACGACCTGTTTGAGGGGGTCAACGCACTCCCGTGGGAGGATTGGATCGGCAAAAACGACGCCTTTCCCGTCAAGGGACATTCGATCAAAAGCAAGCTTTTTTCGGTTCCCGATTGCCAAAGCATCATCAAAAAGGCAATTGTGGATCGCCTTTCGCGCCAATACGGTGTCAAGTGGTTTTCCGAGGAGGGTGCAAAATATCAGGTGGAATTCTTTTTGTTCAAGGACGTAGCGGCACTGATGATCGACACCAGCGGCATTCCGCTCCATAAGCGCGGCTACCGTCCTGCATCGGGGCCTGCCCCCTTGCGCGAAACGCTTGCGGCGGCACTGGCACTTACGGCGCGTCCGCGTGAGGACGTTTTGTTTTGGGATCCCATGTGTGGCTCGGGTACCATTGCCATTGAGGCGGCGCTGATCCTCGCCAACAAAGCCCCTGGGCTTGGCAGAGGCTTTGCGGCAGAGGCGTTTGGGCAGATCCCTCAACGGCTTTGGAGCGATGCACGAGAGTCGGCAGAGGGAATGATCCGTAACGACAGCTCATATGAAGTATATGCCTCCGACATTGACGAGGACATTCTCGACGTGACTTACGAAAACGCCCTGCGGGCAGGCGTGGAGGATCATATGAATATTTTTGCGGCGGACGTCAGAAAAATACAGAAGCAGGATCGTCGCGGCACCGTTGTCTGCAATCCGCCCTACGGGGAACGACTGATGACGCCACAGGAGGCGGAGGCACTCTACCGCGATATGGGGCGTGCCTTTTCTACCCTTGCCCCGTGGCAGATCTATATCATTACCTCGCACCCGCAGTTTGAACGCTTCTACGGCAAACGCGCCGATAAGATCCGCAAGCTCTATAACGGCATGATCCCGTGTAACCTCTATCAGTATTTTAAAAATTTCCCCAAATAATCCTATAGAGGACGTGGGGAGGCGAGAGTGCGCTTTTTCGTGGGGAAGATTCTTGAGAGAAGCTCCCCCACACCCCCGCAAGAACTTTTGCTGAATTTTTTATAGCGGTTAGATAAAATCGACAGACGGCAGGTGCTCCCTGCCAGCTTTCGGGAGCACCTATGCGGCAACGAATGAATTGTATTTAACCACATTAAAAATAATTTAGTGAAAGCTTTTGAGGATTCTTAAGGAGCTTTTTGCAAAAAGTTCCTTAGGCCACCGGAGGCACCCTCGCGCCCCTATTATGTAGTAACATCTCAACGTTTACATTTGTTCTTCCCGCGAGATCCAAACCGCTTTGGCGGTTTGCCCTTCGGGTTTCGACTACGACCGCCCGTGTCATTCTGAGCGTAGTCGAACTTTCGTGCTTGCACTAAAGCGCGCGGCGTAGCCGAAGCGGAATCTCGGGCGGTCTCCGCTCAAGATGACACGCGGGGGAGATTGGTCAAGTTTTAGTTGTTACAAGGTACTATCTTTTGTTAAGACACAGCACGATGACAT
>JAGANE010000147.1 GCA_017624395.1 Clostridia bacterium | reverse complement strand
GATGACACGGGCGGTAGCAGTCGAAGTTTTGCAGAGTGAGGAACGAACGGCGCAAAACCGACCGAGTAAAACGAGGGAGGGATCTATTATGGCGCTTTCTTGGCTTGCCATCTGAAAAGTATCTTTGACGAAGGTAAAAAGGATTTTTCACCGCCCATATTCTTCCCTGTAAAATCATGCTTCAGCGATTTTGCACGAAAAGGCTATGGAATACGGATAACCCCAAAACGATTACATTAAAGATAAACTTTCACCCTCAATAGAGAAACAGTGGAATACGTGTGTCCCTCTTTTTAAGAAGGGTTACAATATAAAATGCAGTGAAAGTTTTGAAGATTCTTAAGAAACTTTTTCAAAAAGTTTCTTAAGCCGCCGGAGGCAAAACAAATGAAATTATTAAAAAACAAATTTTTTATTATTTGCCTATGTGTTGCGGTAGTGATATGCGCGGTGCCGTCAACGTTTGCATTGATGGGGTACCGAGGCTTGGCGCGGAACATTGTGGGAACGTTGACCGTTCCGTTCCGATGGTGCGGCACGGTGGTAGGAAACGCGTTTGAGGGCTTTGGAAAGTACTTTGGGAGTATGGATGCCCTAAGGGAAGAAAAAGAGGCTCTGGAAAGCGAAAATGCGGCTTTGGAGGAGCGTTTGGAGCAGGCGGAGCTATTGGAGCAGGAAAACGAAAGGCTTCGCAAATATCTGGACATGAAAAACAGTTATCCCTCCTTTACGATGGAGGATGGAATGGTGATCAGCTATTCCGCGGGGAATTATATGACAAGCTTTACGCTCAACCGAGGGACACTTCACGGGATCAAGGTCAATATGCCCGTTGTGGTAACCGAGGGGATCGTGGGATACGTGACCGACGTAGGCTTGAATTGGTGCATGGTATCGTCTGTGATCGAGACGGCAAGCTCGGTGGGTGCATACGTGCCGAGATCGGGTGCGACGGGAATCGTCAGCGGAGATGCCTCATTGAGAAACGAGGGAATTTGCAAAATCTCTTATCTTGATGCAAACGCCGATATTCAGGTGGGAGACACGGTGCTTTCCAGTGGAACGGGAAGCGTCTATCCTGCGGACCTGAAGATTGGTGAGGTCATTGCCGTTGAGGTGGACGAATACAGCCGTTCTTTGATCGCAACCGTAAAGCCGTCGGTGGATTTTACAAATCTGCGGTATATGATGATCATTACGGGTTATGAAAAGTAAAAATTCAAGGCTGCATCCATGCAAACGGAGGCAATAACCTATGTCAAAATATATTTTGGGACATCGGGCGCAAGCAAGGACAAGGTCAATCCGATATACCGTGTTGGTTTCGGTGTTGCTGATCCTTGCGGCGGTTCTGCAGGTGACGGTATTTTCAAGGTTTCGCCTGTTGGGAGCGGTTCCCGATCTGATGATCTGTGCGGTGCTGTGTCTTTCGTTTTTTTGCGGAAGATACGTAGGAGCCGTCAGCGGTGTCGGTGCGGGCTTTTTGATCGAGGCGATCGGCTCCCATGGAATTACGCTGTTGCCCGTCTGTTATCTTTTCATTGGGTATCTGATGGGATATTACGCAAGAACGGCTGTCAACAAAAGCTATATTGCTTATTTGCCGTATCTTGGCGTAACGCTGGCGTGTCGGGCGGCGATCACCGTTTTATACGCCTGCTTAAATTATCAAAGCATCCATCTGCTAAAGATCCTTTTGCAGACGGTGCTGCCCGAGCTTGCCGTTACGGCAATTGCAGGATGTCTTTTGTATTTTCCGCTCAAGCTGTTTTGCGGTTGGTTGGAAAAGAAATGATAAAAACATTTTAGAAAAAGAAAATAGTTAAAAAGCCAAAGGAGATCCGCTTCAGGATGCTCCGATGATAAAAAAAGGGGTAAATAATCGTGGCAAACGAAAAGGAAAAAGAATTGCAGAGACAGCAGGAGATCGAGCTGTTTGAAAATCAGAAGATCGTAGACGTCGGCATGGAAAAGGAGGTCAAAAAATCCTTTATCGAGTATTCCATGTCGGTGATCATGGCGCGTGCGTTGCCTGACGTGCGCGATGGCATGAAGCCGGGTGCGCGCCGTATTTTGTATGCGATGTATGAGGATGGATTGGTGCATTCCAAGCCCTTCCGCAAATCGGCTACCACGGTTGGTAACGTGCTTGGACGCTATCATCCGCACGGTGACGCGGCTGTTTACGGTACGATGGTACGTATGGCACAGCCTTTCTCTCTGCGCTATCCCTTGGTAGAGGGTCACGGAAACTTTGGTTCGGTGGACGGAGACAGCGCGGCTGCTTACCGTTATACCGAGGCAAGACTTGACCGCATTGCCGACGAGATGATGCGTGATCTTGACAAAAACGTGGTTCCCATGATGCCAAACTTTGATAACCGTCTGCAGGAGCCGACGGTGCTTCCTTCGCGCTTTCCCAATTTGTTGGTCAACGGATCCATGGGTATTGCGGTGGGTATGGCAACCAATATTCCTCCCCACAACCTTGGAGAGGTGATTGATGCCACCATTTACCGTATGGACAATCCCGAAAGCTCGGTGGATGATCTGATGGAATACATCAAGGGCCCCGATTTTCCGACCTACGCCACCATTTACGGTGTCAACGGCATCAAGCAGGCGTACACCACGGGTAAGGGACACATTATGGTGCGTGCGCGTGCCGTGATGGAGGATGACCACAGACGCATCGTCTTTACCGAGATCCCGTTTGGTGTCAACAAGAGTATGCTGTGTGAGTCGATTGCGCAGTGTGTCAAGGATAAGAAGATCGACGGTATCACCGAGCTGCGCGACGAATCGGGCAGAGAGGGTATGAGAATCGTGGTGGAATACCGCCGCGACGTCAATCCGCAGATCCTCTTGAATCAGCTTTACAAATACACGCAATTGCAGGATACCTTTGCCATCAATATGCTGGCACTGGTCAACAACGAGCCTAAGGTGCTGAATCTGCCTACCATTCTCGATCTTTATATCGCGCATCAGGAGCAGGTCATTATCCGTCGTACACAGTACGATCTGGATAAGGCAAAGGCAAAGGCACATATTTACGAGGGCTATAAGATCGCACTTGACAACATTGATGAGATCGTGCAGATCATGAAGACCTCTCCCTCCATTCCCGAATCCAAGGTCAAATTGATGGAGAGATTCGGACTTTCCGATGCGCAGTCGCAGGCGATCGTGGATATGACGCTTGGTAAGCTGACGGGTATGGAAAGAAGCAAGATTGAGGACGAGCTGGCACGCCTGCATGCCCTGATCGCAGAGCTGGAATCGATCCTTGCCGACATGGGTAAGGTCAAGCAGATCATCAAGGACGAGATGACCGCCATTCGCAATCGCTATGCGGACG
>JAGANE010000146.1 GCA_017624395.1 Clostridia bacterium | reverse complement strand
GCTCAGGATGACGCGGAAAGGGCAGTGATATACGTCGCTGTCCGCGAAGTGTGATATTTTGCGTTGCAATCGGTGTTTTTATTACCTCATCCGCCTCGTTCCTCGGCACCTTCCCCATGGGGGAAGGCTTAAATTAGCTTTGCCATGGCAAGACTAACTTTTACGCGAGAGCAGGCAGGGTTAGCGGTCCCTGACTGCTTCCGCGAGTAACTACCGTCTGTCGATGAACTTTATCTAACCACAATAAAAAATTCAGTGAAAGTTTTTGGAGGGTGTGGGAACCTTTTTTCAAAAAGGTTCCCACGAAACCTCGCGCCCCGCCGGAGGCAAAAAACGCGTCCCCCAAACCGCGTCCTCGCATTTTTGCAATTAAAAACACATTTTTAAGGAGAAACAGAATGAAAATTTTTACACGTTTGCGGCTATGGATCGCCGCGCGATTATCCCAAAGAGGCATTTTTTACATCAACGGTCCCGACGTTTTGCCCGCGCCGTTATCTCAGGAGCGAGAGGCGGAATACATTGCAAGCATTGAGGAGGAGACGTCGCGCACGGTTTTGATCGAGCATAATTTGCGGTTGGTGGTTTTTATCGCAAAGAGGTTTGAGAACACGGGAACGGGGATTGAGGATCTGATCTCGATTGGAACCGTGGGATTGATCAAGGCGGTCAACACCTTTCGTGCCGACAAAAGCATCAAGCTTGCCACGTATGCTTCGCGGTGTATTGAAAATGAGATTTTGATGTACATACGCAAGAATGGAGGCCAGCGATGCGAGGTGTCCATTGATGAGCCGCTCAACGTGGATTGGGACGGCAACGAGCTTTTGCTCTCCGACGTGCTTGGCAGTGAGGAGGACGGGGTCTCGTATGAATTGGAGATGCGCGAGGAGCGTGACGTGGTTCGGCGTGCGGTTGCAATGCTGGAGCCGAGGGAGCGCGAGCTGATTGAGCTTCGATACGGCTTGCGCGGCGGAGACGAGCTGACGCAAAAGGAGGTTGCCGATCTTTTGGGAATCTCGCAATCCTACATTTCTCGGCTGGAAAAACGAATTCTTTCACGATTGCGCGACGAGATTGCGGGCAAGATATAGGGCGGTTGATTTTCAGCCGTCCTTTTTTGCCGATTGAGGACGAAAATAAGGAAAAATCCCTTGACTTGTCTGCTAAATAATGATAAAATATAAAGCAGAAAAGCTATGAAAAAACGAGGAACGGACATGGCGTTGGATAACGTGGTTTTGATTGGAATGTCGGGGGCTGGAAAAAGCACGCTGGGCGTGCTGCTGGCAAAGGCGCTTGGTAAGCATTTTGTGGACACGGATATTCTGATCCAACAAAAAACGGGGAGACTTTTGCAGCAGATCCTTGACAAAGATGGCGTGGAGCGTTTTTTGCAGATCGAGGAGGAGGTCGTTTCGTCACTGGAGCAGCATGATTGCGTGATCGCAACGGGCGGTAGCGTGGTCTATTCCGAGCATGCGATGCGGCATCTGAAGCAAAACGGGGTTGCAGTTTATCTTGCAGTGGCGTTTGCCGAGCTGGAGGCAAGGCTTTCCAATATCACCACACGCGGCATTGTGTTCAAGGGCAAAAACGACCTGCGCGCGGTCTATGAGGAGCGTCTGCCGCTTTACCAAAAGCACGCGGACGTCACCGTTGATTGCTCGCACACCGATATTGAAGCAGCGTTGGCAGAGATCCTGTGTGCGCTAAAGAACGAAAAGCAGTAAAGGTTTTGAGAAGGGAAAACGTGCAAGCACGTTGGGAAAATCTTTTGTAAAAGACTTTCTCCGAGGGAATAAAACATGAACTATATTTTGGCATCAAAATCTCCGCGCCGTCGGGAGATTTTAGAGAATTTGGGCGTGACGTTTGAGGTCGTTACGGCGGAGACCGACGAGACGAGCGCGGAAAGAGACCCACGGCGGTTGGTCGAGCTTTTGTCGGAGCGCAAGGGCAGGGCTGTGATGGAGCTTCTTGCCGCAAAGGGGCGGGATCTGACCGACACGGTGGTGATCTCGTCGGATACGGTGGTGGCAATTGACGGGGAGATCCTCGGAAAGCCACGGGACGAGGCAGATGCAAAGCGGATGCTTTCTTTGCTTTCGGGACGCAGGCACGAGGTGATCAGCGGTGTTTGCCTGATCGGAAACGGGAAGATCGGTGTTTCTCATGAGGTAACCGAGGTGGAGTTTGACAAATTGGATGCCGAGACGATTGACGGATACATCCGTGCCACCGCCCCTTACGATAAGGCGGGGGCATATGCCATTCAGGGGCTTGCCTCGGCGTACATCAAAGGGATTCACGGGTGCTATTTTAACGTGGTTGGATTGCCCGTGCATCGCCTCAATTGCCTTTATCGGGAGCTGTTTGGTGAAAAATTTTTGTAAATTTAAAAAATATTTTGCGAAAGTATAGCCAAACCAATGGGCTTTATGTTATAATATAATAAAAATATCTTAGATTTTATAAAAGAGAGGGGGGCACGTATGGCAAAGCAGATCGGAATAGACCTTGGCACATCGTCAACGTTGATTTTTGTCAAGGATAAGGGCATTGTTTTGCGTGCCCCCTCTGTTGTCAGCATCGACCGCGTGACACACGAGGTCATCGCTTCGGGAAAGACCGCAAAGCGCATGCTTGGAAAGACCCCCGGCAATATTCTGGCACTCCGACCGCTCAAGGACGGCGTTATTACCGACCTTGAGGTGACCTCGTTGATGATCCATGATTTCTTTGAGCGTTTGGATATGACATCGGTCTTTAACCGTCCGTCGGCGTTGGTGTGCATTCCCTTTGGGGTGACCGAGGTTGTGCGCCGCGCTGTGGAGGATGCGGTGTTTGAGGCGGGTGCAAAAAACGTGGGTCTGATCGATGAGCCGCTCGCGGCGGCTGTGGGCGCGGGAATTCAGGTCTCCAAGGCGCGTGGTGCAATGCTGGTTGATCTTGGCGGTGGCGTCTCTGAGACGGCTGTCATCAGTCTTGGCGGCGTGGTGCAGTCAAACTCGCTGCGGACGGCGGGGGACGAATTGGATCTTGCCATTGTCAACCATCTCAAGGCGACGCGCAATATTTTGATCGGTGAGATCACTGCCGAAATGCTGAAGCTGCGCATCGGAACTGCCATTGACGGCATTGACCGCGGCAGCGTGGAGGTTTGCGGACGTGATCTTGGCACGGGACTTGCCATTACCGTGGAGGTGACCACCGAGGAGGTGCGCGAGGCAATGCGCGAGCCGATTTCCGAGATCATTGCCATGGTAAAAATGACGCTGGAGGAAACGCCTCCCGAGCTTTCCGCCGACATTTTTGATTTTGGCATCGTGCTGGTGGGAGGCGGCTCCCAGCTTCCGGGCATGGATCAGGCGATCCACGATCGCACGGGGGTACGCGTGATCATTCCCAAAAAGCCGAGACCGCGTGATTGCGTTTGCGTGGGACTTGGGAGAATGCTGCAAAGCACGGGCGGAGATTTTTCGGAGTTTGTTCGCTACAAAGTGAAATGAGTGTTTACATCAACGGAAAGGCAGTGAGATATTCAACTGTCTTTCTTTTTCGAAAGGAGTGAGTCGGATGCATGAATTTGAGCCGAAGGGTGTAGGGATCCCGACCGAGGATTGGTGTCCGACGGCGGCTGTCTCGGATCTGCGATACGAGCGCAGGCAGTTTGCCTCGGTGGCGCTTGCCATCTCGCTGATCACGTTGCTTGCCACCGTGGTTCAGATCGTTGCCATCACCCTGATCTCTGTTTTTTGTCCGTGGGTGATAGAGCGCGATTGGTACGTTGTGGTGTTTTCCACGCTTCCCATGTATGCGGTCTCCATGCCGCTGTCCATTTTCTTTTATCGCATCGGCAAGGGCGTTCCGCCTCCGCAAAAGCGCCGTATCACACCGTTGGCATTGTGCGGACTTTTATGCATTTGCTTTGCACTTTCCTACGTGGGCAATATTTTTGGTGCGGTGATCAATGCGATCATTGGCGTGATCACGGGAGAGCCTCCCGTAAATGACCTGCAGGAGATGACCCTGAATACGCCCTTTTGGGCAAATCTGCTGTTTTGCGGGATTTTGGCTCCGATCATGGAGGAGATCTTTTACCGCAAGCTTGTCATTGACCGATTGCGCCGCTACGGAGATCTTTTTGCCGTTCTTGCATCGGGCATTTTATTCGGTCTGATCCACGGTAATTTTTATCAGTTCTTTTACGCGGCAATGATCGGGTGTCTGTTTGGCTATCTGTATCTGTATTCGGGACGGTTGCGCTACACGGTGGCGTTGCATATGGGCTTTAATCTCATCGGCGGCGTTTACAGCACCGAGGTGTTAAAGCGCTTGGATCTTGAGGCGTTTGGGGCGGACCCCATCGCTTATTTTGCAAGCGCGCCTCTGCCCGTGGCAATGTATCTGTTTTATCTGGCGTTTACGGGACTTTGTATGCTTCTCTCGCCCGTTGCGCTGGCACTTTTGTGGAAGCATATCCGCTTTTCCAAGGGAGAGGTGCGCCTCACGGCATCCCAGCTTGCAAAAGCGATGCTCATCAACCCCGCGACGTGGTTGATGGTAGCAGTGATTTTGATGATGTTCTTGCTTTGATTTTCTTTGATTGATTTTTTGGAAAGGAGGGGTATCGGTGCGCGCTGTAAAAAATCAGACGTGGCGATATATGGGGATCGCGATTTTGTTTTGTCTGGTCTCGGTGATCTACCTTGGCAGATTGTTTTACATACAGATCTCGGGGCGCGGTAGCGAATTTGACGGCGCGACGACCACGCGGACGGTGACGATTCAGGCGGTGCGCGGTGAGATCTACGACCGCAACGGCAAGGCGCTTGTGACAAACCGATACACCTACGACCTGACCTTATCGCACGAAGCCTTTTCAAGACTTTCGGTGCATCGCGCAAACGAGGTCTGTCTCGGCGTCTTGGAGGCGCTCAACAGCTGTGGCGAGGCGGACAAGCATGAGGAACGGTATTTTCCGTTTGAGGGGAGTTATCCTTACTATCTTCTGAGCGAGGAGGCGCAGGACGGGGATTCGATTCCGTATTACCGCCTGCAGCGTGTGCTTGGTGACATCGGGCTGGAAAAGGATGCCTCGGTGGAGGAGATCGTAGAGGCATACGTCAAGACCTACTCCCTGCTTGCCACCGACAGCACAGGCAAGCGGCTTTACGATGATGATGAGATCGACCGATTGATCCGTATGCGATACGACATGGATGCGGTTCGCTTTGCCTCGGCGGGCGAATATACGGTTGCCGAGGAGGTTGGCATGGGCTTGATGACCTACGTCAAGGAGCTTTCGCTGGCTGCCGTTTCCTTTCAAGTCAACGTGGAGCGAGTGTATAACTATCCGGGCTACGCCTCGCATATTCTCGGCACGGTGGGGCCGATCTACTCCGAGGAATGGGAATATTACAACGAGCAGGGCTATCAGATGAACGCCATCGTTGGGAAATCGGGGTGCGAGCTTGCCTTTGAGCAGTATCTTCACGGCAGTGACGGAAAAATGGAGATCGTGGAGGATGCGGCGGGAAATCTGATCTCGGCAACGGTGACAACACCGCCCGTGGCGGGGAGCGACGTCCGATTGACGATTGATATTGATCTGCAGATCGCCGCCGAGGATGGACTTGCCGAAAACGTGCAGTACGTGGTGTCGCGGTCGCAGGATCTGGTATCGCAGGGAAGCGGCTGTAATGCGGGGGCTGCCGTGGCAATGGATCCCAACACCTTTGAGGTGCTGGCGCTTGCTTCCTATCCCACCTACGATCTTTCCACCTACAACCTGCTTTATAACGAGCTTGCCGCAAACACGGCAAAGCCACTGATCAACCGTGCCCTCAACGGCACCTATGCCCCCGGATCTACCTTTAAGCCCGGTGTGGCGGCGGTTGCCCTGACCGAGGGAGAGATCACCGCAACATCCACCATTCATTGCGGTGGAAAATATACGCGATACGACGATTATCAGCCCAAATGCTCCACGTATCCGCACTCGTGGGGAGGCTCTCTGACAGCGGCGCAGGCAATTGCCGATTCCTGCAACTGCTTTTTCTATGAGCTTGGTTACCGCTTGGGGATCGACCGTCTGGACGAATATATGAAAAAATTCGGCTTTGGACAATCCACGGGCTTGGAGTTGGGCGGCGCGACGGGCGTGCTGGCAGGTCCCGATTACCGACAGCAAACACACGGCGCGGTATGGACCGAGGGCTTGACACTGCAGGCTGCCATCGGGCAATCCGATAATCAGGCGTCCCCGATCCAGCTTGCGTGTTATCTTTCTGCATTGGTCAACGGTGGAACGCGCTATGCCGCACACCTTTTGTACGGCGTGTATGCGTTTGGCTCGGACACGCCCTCCTACACCTATGCGCAGGACGGCGCGGTAGTGCTTGACAGCATCTCCCTTTCGGAGTCTGCCCGCACCTCCGTTTTCTCGGGCTTGCGGCAGGTGGTGACGGGGAACGCTACCGTTTCTCGGAATATGAAGGGGATTCCCGTTCCCGTGGGAGGAAAAACGGGTACGGCGCAAAATTCGTCGGGCTGTGACAACGCACTGTTTATTTGTGCCGCGCCCTACGATGCTCCCGAGATCGTGATCTCGGTGGTTTTGGAGCAGGGATATTCGGGCGGATACTCCTCGCTGACCGCCGCGAGAATTTTGGAAAAATACTATAACGTCAATGCGGAATGAGGGAACCAACGACATGAAGGACAATTTTACTCCCGATTATATGTTCGGGCATTTTTACGAGATCACGCCTGCGTTTCTGAAGTCGATCGGCGTGCGCGCAGTGCTGAGCGATATTGACAACACGCTGGCACCCTACGAGCAGGACGAGCCTGACGAAAGGATCCGCGCATGGGTGCGGAGTCTTTCCGAGAGCGGTATCAAGATCGCGCTGGTCTCCAATAATCACGCTCCGCGCGTGGAGCTGTTCAACCGAGAGCTTGGGCTTCTCGCTTATCCCGATAGCGGAAAACCGAAAAAAAAGACGCTTCTTCGCGCCATGCGGGAGCTTGGGGTGAGCATTGAGGAGACCGCAATGCTTGGCGATCAGCTTCTCACCGATGCATGGGCAGGCAAGCACATCGGTCTGCCTGCGCTCATTGTGCCGCCCATCAAGGATAAGACCAATCTCTTTTTCCGCTTTAAGCGGTGGTGCGAGCGTCCGTTCATTCGCAAATACGCCAAGAAAAACGGGTATGAGGAGTGGATGGCGTTTTGGAGGATTTCTTTCCATAAGGAGAAGGTATAAAAAGCGAAATACAACATTGGATGATGTCTTGAACGCACAAAGGCTCGGAATGAAGGAATAAAAATTTTTCAAAGTTTTTGAAGGGGGGAGGGGGAAGCTTTTTTCAAAAAGTTCCCCGCAAGAGAAAAGTAGTTATGAGTATTGCAACGTTTGGTCCGGGCGGAAATTCGGATCTGTTTTACAAGGAAGGGAATAAATCCACGCTGCAAAGTCCTGGGTGGATCAAGCGATTTGGTCTTGATGCCTTTGAATATGAGGCAGGCAACGGGTTGACAGCAGGGGAGGCATCTCTGCGTGCCGTTGGTCAAAAGGCGCGGGAGCATGGCATTTTGATGTCATTGCATACACCGTATTTTATCTCGCTTTCGGGCGTGGTGGAGGAAAAGCGGCTGAAAAGTCTGGACTATATCCAAAAATCCCTTTGGGCGGCAGAGCTGCTTGGAGCCGATACCATCGTCATTCACAGCGGCAGTGCAGCAAAGATCTCGCGCGAGGAGGCAATGGCACTCTCCAAGGATACGCTGGCACGTGTTGCCGAGGCGGTGGGAGAGACCAAGATCAAGCTTGGGATCGAGACCATGGGAAAGGTCAATCAGCTGGGAACGCTTGCGGAGGTCATTGAGCAATGCCGCGTTTCTCCCATATACGCGCCCGTGGTGGATTTTGGACACCTGAACGCGCGTGCCATTGGGGGAGCATTCCCCGACGTGGACAGCTACCGACGCGTATTTGACGAGATCGCGGTGGGGCTGGGAGACGATTTTGCAAAGCATTTGCATTGCCATTTTTCCAAGATCGAATATACCTCGGCAGGGGAGAAAAAGCATCTGACCTTTGCCGACGGAGAGTTTGGGCCTGTGTTTGAGCCGCTTGCGGAGGCGATTGTGCGCGAGGGCGTTGCACCTCGTATCATCTGTGAGTCGGACGGCACGCAAGCCGAGGACGCGCTTTATATGAAGCGTGCTTACGAGCAAGCAAGATCCCGCTGACCCAAAAGCACTTGCTTTAAAGCCAAACGAAATAAAAAAGGACTGCATCGTCCGATGCAGTCCCATAGATTTATTCTTTTTCGGTGGTTGCTGCTTTTGCACGTTTCTTTTGAATGATCGGCTCGATCAATTCAATACGGATCATCGCGGTGATGATGGAGATCAGATTGAATGCCTCGCAAAGCACACCTGCGGTCGAATGGGAAATGTAGTTGTAGATCATCCAACAGATGCCGGTGGGCAGCGTCAAAACGCGGATCACGCGCGTGTTCTTTATGCCGTAGGCAACCGTGGTCACAACCTTTGCGACGATGACCGCGATGCTCATAGGGCCCTGCCAGGTCAACAATCCAAAGACCGTAAAAAATACACTGAACAAAATTTGCATGGACAACGTGGATTTCCCTTTTTCCACCTGCCTTGCAAAAATAAGATTGCGCAGGGAGCTGATCAGGTTCATTGCCATGCCCGTATAGGCGCCCAGCATCAAGTATTGTATGGCAAAAATGAATTCATTTGTCGTTTTTGCAAGCATCACGTTTTTATGCTTTTTGCATTGGAACGCAATGACGCTAAAGCTGAGCCCGACGTATCCTACGATCTGTGTCAGGACGTAAAATGTAGTTTCGCTCATGTTTTCACCCATCTAAAAATCATTCGCCCTATATTATAATCTTTTTGCCGACCGATTGCAAGAGGATTTTTCAAAAAAGGAGTTGTTTTATGAAAATAATTGCAATGTTTTTGCTTGTCCTATGCCTATTGAGCGCTTTTGGGGCTTGCTCAAAGAACGGAGAGGCGGGCAACGGTACCCCAACGGTCTCGGCGGATGCCTCCTTGATCGCATCTCACGGGTGGATCCGTGAGGACGGGGTGATGGCGCAAAAGGAAATCTCGGAATGGTACACCGAGGCGGCGGACAGAAAGGTCGTGCGCAATGCATTGATCTATGCGCGGGATCCCGAGGACGGACTTTGGCACTGCTGGCTTTATCTCGGCTCGTGGGAGGAGGGTGACTCGCTTTCCTTTGGTGCCGATGCCACCGACGGCTATACCGTCGTCATCAACCATATGGCGTATTCCGAGGACGACCTTGAAAACAGCGCGGGCGCGGTCTATTTACCGTTGCCTGCGATGCCGAACCAAGCTTTGATCTTTACGTCAACAATGAGTCCGAGGGAATGATCACTACCCACGCCGATACCTCGGTCAAAAAAATACCGTAACACGGGACGCGAGGACGCAAGTTTTCGTGGGGAAGCTTCTTGAAAGAAGCTCCCCCACACCCCCGCAAGAACTTTCACTGAATTTTTTCATAGTGGTTAGATAAAGTTTAATCGACAAACGGTAGATACTGCCGATAGAGGTCAGGGGCCACTAACCCTGCCCTCTCTCCCGAATAGGTTACTCAACACGCAACACCTTTCCGCGTCATCCTGAGCGGAGACCGCCCGAGATCTCGCTTCGCCTACGGCTCGCGCTTTCGTGCAAGCACGAAAGTTCGACAAGCTCAAGATGACGCGGGCGGTCGCAGTCGAAGTTTTGCGGGTTGAGCGTAAGCGAACAAGCAAAACCGACCGAGTAAAGCGAGGGAGGGAGGGATCTATTATGGCGCTTTCTTGGCTTGTCATCTTAAAAGCATCTTTGACGATGGAAAATATACTTACCGCTTGTCGGCTGACAGATGAGGTGAAACAATCTTTCATTTGCCGCCTGCGGTAAATATCGTTTGCGCTTGCGCGAACAAACACCATGCTTTGTCAACGGCAAAGCGTATCATTGTCTTTTTTCAGGAGGTTCCCCATGCCAAAGCCCAAGCCGCTTGTTGCCCTGCGAAAGCTCTTTAACCGCAGGCTCATCATCGTGCTGTTGATCGTTGCTCAGATCGCCACCATCGTTCTGCTGCTCTTTCGGTCACTCGGGCTCAAATGGCTGGAGGACCTCCTGACTGCGTTCAGCGTGATCACCGCACTGCATCTGCTCACACGCCCCGACAAAAGCGCCTTTAAGCTATCGCTCATTTTTCTCATTCTGCTTTTTCCCGTCTTTGGCGGCGCACTGTATTGGATCTTTCATTCGCAAACCACCTCGGTGGGCTTCCGCATGGCGCTCTCCAAGATTGAAAAAAACTCAGCCTCGGCGTTCATACAGGACGAATTGGCAGTTAAAACAGCCATGGAGGAGCTACCCGGCGCGCGAAAGCAGCTACATTATCTCAAAAACAACACCCCCTTCCCCATTTGCCGCAACACCGCTACCGACTATTATCCCGACGGCAAAGCGATGCTTTCGGCAATGCTGGAGGATCTCAAAGGCGCACAACGCTATATCTTTCTTGAATATTTTATCATTGCCGACGGCGTGATGTGGGAATCGATCCTTGAGGTATTACGCGAGCGCTCCGCAAACGGTGTGGACGTCCGCATTATCTACGACGACCTCGGATGCTTTCCCACGCTCCCGCCCAATTACGCAAAAAAGCTGCGCGAATACGGCATTGAATGTCGTAAATTCAACCCGTTCCACCCCTTTCTCACCAGCGTGCAGAACAACCGAGACCACCGAAAGATCGCCGTGATTGACGGTCGCATCGCCTACACGGGTGGTATCAATCTTGCCGACGAATATATCGGAGAAAAGATCCGCTTTGGGGTATGGAAGGACAACGCCGTCCGTCTGTTGGGAGACGCCGCATGGAGCTTTACCGTCATTTTTTTGCAGACGTGGATCTTTTTGACACGCAAGACCGAGGACTACAACAGCTATCT